>NZ_OZ034994.1:302430-604861 GCF_964031045.1 Spiroplasma endosymbiont of Aspidapion aeneum
TGTTTATGGTAAAAACACTGGTAATACACCGGATGGTCGTAAAGCCGGTGAGGCATTTGCCCCAGGGGCAAATCCAATGCACGGAAGAGACCATTCTGGAGCTGTTGCTTCATTATCTTCCGTTGCAAAAATCCCATTCTGTGATGCTGCAGATGGAATCTCAAATACATTTTCAGTTGTACCCAACGCGTTGGGAAAAGGTGAAGATCTAGTAATTCATGGTGAAATTGAATTATCTACCCCAATACCCGAAGAAGCAAAAGTTGGGAGAAAATGCTAATTTTAGTAAATTAGCATTGTATTAGTGATAAAATTATATAGAGGTTAAACCTCAGGAGGAACAAATTATGACAGATCAAAAAGTAAGTAACTTAGTAAATATGATTGACGGATATATGGGAAAAGGTGGATTCCACATCAACGTTAACGTATTAGACAGAGAAGTTTTAAGAGACGCTCAAGTAAACCCTGAAAAATATCCACAATTAACAATTCGTGTTTCAGGATATGCAGTTAACTTTGTAAAATTAACAAAAGAACAACAAGAAGAAGTAATTTCAAGAACATTCCACGAAGCAATGTAATTAATCACTTGTTATAAAAACAAAAAAGTCTTAAAAACAAAAAAGCAATCAAAGGGAAAGAGATATATGTGTAGCAATAATACTACTATAGGATATTATTCAAGTTATGAGACATTTGGCGCTGTAGATGGCCCAGGAGTTAGATTTGTATTATTCTTACAAGGGTGTTTATTGAAATGCAAATATTGTCACAATCCTGAAACGATTGCTTTTTTGCGTGATAATCCCATAACAGTTGATGAGGTAATTGAACACTATAAGAGAAATATTTCATTCTATAAAGAGGGAGGTATCACTTGTTCTGGCGGTGAACCAACAGCACAAATTGACTTTTTAATTGATTTATTTAGAAAAGCCAAAGAAGAAGGTATTCACACTTGTGTTGATACATGCTTGGGCACATTTAACGGTGAATCTCCTACCCTATTAGAAAAGTGAGATAAATTAATAAAATTAACAGATTTATTTATATGTGATGTTAAACATACAGATAATCAAAAACATATCGACCTTACAACAAGGCCAAATGAAAATATTTTAGAAGGTATTAAATATATTGATTCTAAGGGAACTAAAACCTGAATTAGACATGTTTTAGTACCAGGTTATACAGATGATGATGAGAATCTTAATGCTATAGGTGAATTTATAGCGGGTTTGAAGAATATGGAAAGATTTGAGATTTTACCATATCATAACATGATGATTCCAAAATATGAAAACCTAAAAATGAAATTTTATTTAAAGGATGTAGAACCACCAAGTAAAGAATATGTTCAACAATGTAAAGCAATTATTAACAAAGCATATACTATGAGAAAAGAATTAAAGGAAGGCGCTTAAAATGAGTAAAGTAACTGAATTAATAGAAAAGGCAAGAGTTGCTGTTGAAACATTTTCAACATTTTCTCAAAAGCAAGTTGATAAAATTTTTAAAGCAGCAGCATTAGCTGCAAATGAAAATAGAATTCTCCTTGCAAAAATGGCAGCGGAAGAAACAAAGATGGGAATATTTGAGGACAAGATTCTTAAAAACCACGTAGCAAGTGAATTTATTTATAATAAATTTAAAGATCTACAAACTGTTGGATGTTTCTATAAGGATATTCCAAGTGGGATATCTAAAGTTTATGAACCCATTGGTGTAATTGGTGCTGTTATCCCAACAACAAACCCAACCTCAACAGCAATATTTAAATCATTAATAGCTTTAAAAACAAGAAACGCAATAATCGTTTCGCCCCATCCATCAGCTAAGAATTGTACAAAGGCCGCCGTTGATATTGTTTATCAAGCAGCGATAAAAGCTGGAGCACCAAAAGATATATTAGCTTGTATTGAAGAACCAACATTGACAGATACACAAGAACTTATGACAAACGCAGATACTATTCTAGCAACTGGTGGTCCAGGAATGGTAAAAGCTGCATATTCAAGCGGTAAACCAGCTATTGGAGTTGGTCCAGGAAACGCACCTGCTATAATTGATGAACTTGCAAATATTGATATTGCAACATCTTCAATTATTCAATCTAATGTATTTGACTGTGGGGTAATTTGTGCAACTGAAAACTCTGTTATTGTATTAGAAAAACAATATGATGCTGTAATTAAATTATTTGAAAGTAAAAATACATATATTGTTAGAAAAAAAGAAGAAAAAGAAAAATTCGAAAAAGCAATGTTTAGAAAAGATGCCTATGGTGTTTTAGATGCTAGCCTTGTTGGTAAGAAAGCAACTGATGTTGCTAAATTGGTGGGAATAACAGTTCCCGAAACTACACAATTTATCTTAGTAGAAACACAAAAAACATCTCACGATGAACCATTAGCCCATGAAAAGTTATCAACATATGCCTCAATTTACAAGGCAAAAACATTTGATGAAGCAATTGAAAAAGCACAAGATTTACTACAAATGGGAGCAGGTCATACTGCCAATCTTTGAACTGATCCATCAATTAAACTTGGAAATGAACATGTGGAAATTTTCCAAGAAAAATTAAATGCAGGAAGATTATTAATAAATTCTCCTTCATCACTAGGAGGGGTTGGAGATATTTATAATTTCGCTCTTGATCCTAGTTTAACACTTGGATGTGGAAGTAAGGGTGGAAATTCAATCTCAACTAATGTTGGGCCATTAAATTTATTAAATATTAAAACTGTTGTAGAAAGAAGAGAAAATATGCAATGAGTTAGATTACCTGAAAGAGTTTACCATAAATTTGGTTGTCTTGAGGAAGCTTTACAAGATCTTAAAGAATTAGAAATTAAAAGAGTTTTTGTTGTAACAGATAAAGTTATTAGCGAATTATATGGTGAAAGAGTCTTTAAAGTACTTAGAGATTTAAAAATAGATTTTACAATTTTTGATAGTGTAGAACCAAACCCAATGTTATCAACAACCATGAGAGCTGCAAATGAAGTTAAAAAATATAAACCTGATGCAATTATTGGTTTTGGTGGAGGTAGTTCACTAGATGCTGCAAAATTAATGTGATTAATTTATGAAAATGAAGCTGAAGAAATTGCTTTTAAAGATTTAGCTGTAACGTTTGCAGATATTCGTAAACGTATTGTTAAATACCCAAGAACAGGTAAAAAATGTAAAATGATTTCAATTCCAACAACATCAGGAACAGGTTCTGAAGTAACTCCGTTTGCTGTTATTACCGATGATGCAACACACGTAAAATACCCATTAGCAGATTACTCTTTAACACCAAATATTGCAATAGTTGACCCAAGCTTAACTATGACATTACCAAAACAAGCAACAAATGCACCTGCACTAGATGCTCTAACACACTGTTTAGAAGCTTATACATCTGTTATGTCAACAGAATTTACAGATGGTTATGCTGTTCAAGGAGCAAAAAACATCTTTGAATACCTACCAGAAGCTTACAATAAAGGTACACAATTATCACGTGAAAAAGTGGCAAACGGTGCAACTATGGCAGGTATGGCATTTGCCAACGCATTCCTAGGATTAGTTCACTCAATGAGTCATAAAGTTGGGGGAGAACATGGTGTAATACATGGATGTGCCAATGCAATTTTATTACCATATGTTATTCGTTATAACTCTGCTTGTCTTGTAGAAGGTGGTCAACAAGCTTATTTCTCACAATATACAACTCAAAATACATTAGAGAAGTATGCGCAAATATCAAAAGAATTAGGATTTAAAGGAAAAAGTCAAGAAGAATTAGTTGATTCTCTAATAGATAACGTTATTAAATTAACCAAATCTGTAGGATTGCACGCTAACTTTAAAGATTATGGTGTTGATGAAAAAGCTTTCCTTGCAACATTGGATACTTTATCAGAAGAAGCCTTCGATGATCAATGTACAGGAGCAAACCCTAGATACCCAATGGTAGAAGATATAAAACAAATTTATTTAGATGCCTATTATGGAAAACCTGTTAAAAAATTAGCCGGTTCTAAGAAATAGTTAGTGTTTTAAATTATGTATTCAATAGAAGAAATAAAAAATATTCTCATTACTCAATACAATAATAACAACAAGTTTACAATAATTTTCCCAGAAGGTGAAGAAGATAAAATAGTTTCTATTTCTAGAACTCTTGTAGACCAACAACTTTGTAAAGGTTTAGTTTTTTATCAAAAAAAGGAAAACATTCCCCATGATTGTGGAAAGCGTGAAAATTTGTCGTATGTTATAATTGAAGAGGAAACAGAATTACTAGATAAATTTGCAAATCAATTATTCGAGATGAGAAAGGGTAAAGTTACCCAAGAAGATGCTAAAAAATTGGTATTACTTCCAAACTATTTTGGTGCAATGTATATTTATAATAAAATGGCAGATTGCATGTTGAGTGGATTAAGAACCACAACAGCAGATGTTATTCGCCCAGCCTTACAAATAATCAAAACACGTAGTGATGTTGGTGTTGCTGCTAGTGCAATTATTATGAAATCTGCTTCAAATGAATTTATATTCGCAGACTGTTCTTTAAATCTTGACCCAATAGCAACTGAATTAGTATCAATTGCTAAACTAAACAATGAATTTGCTAAATTCTGCGGTATTGATAAACCGGAAGTAGCATTATTAAGTTACTCAACATTTGGTTCTGGCCAAGGAGCAAGCCCAAAAAAAGTTGAAGAGGCTGTTGAACAACTTAGTAAGGAAAAGGATCTATATTATGGTCCAATTCAATTTGATGCTGCAGTGGATAAAGATGTTAGATTTAAAAAAGCACCAAAATTAAAAGCGCTTAAACAATCCCCAGATGTATTTGTATTTCCAAATCTAGATTCTGGAAATATTGGTTATAAAATATTACAAAGAATGGGTGGTTTTAATGCCTTTGGTCCGTTCATATTAGGTTTAAATCAACCAGTAAATGACCTTAGTCGTGGTTCTACATATGATGATATATACGGAGCTGCTATTATCACTTTATACCAAGCCTATATGGCCCAGATTAGTCAGAAAGGAAAAAAATAAATGATTTTAGTTGTAAACCCTGGAAGTAGTTCAATAAAATTCAAAATATTTAATGTAAAAGACCAAGAAATTGCTCAAGGTTTAGCTGAACGTATTGGAGTGGATGGAGTACTTACAATTAAATATGGTGAAAAAAAGTTTGAGGAAAAATATAACTTTAAAAACCATACATTAGCTGCTAAAGAAATAATAAACAACCTTTTAAATCTAAAAATAATTACTAAATTAGATGATATATTAGGTGTTGGATATAGAATTGTTCATGGTGGAAAAAAATTAGATAGACCAATCTTAATAGATGATAATGTATTAAAGGAAATGAATGCTTGTATTGATTTAGCACCATTACATAATAAAGCTGCGATGGTAACAATTGAAGCATTTAGAAATGTGTTACCAAAAACTAAATTTGTAGGGTGTTTTGACACATCTTTTCACGCGACAATTCCACAAGTAAATCACTTTTATCCGATTAATTGAGAGTATTATGAAAAATATGATGTAAAGAGATATGGTTTTCACGGAATAAGTTTTGAATTTATTACAGAAAAAATGAAGTCAATTTTAAAAAAAGATAATGTTAACCTAATCATTTGTCATATTGGTAATGGTGCTAGTTGTTGTTGTGTGAAAGATAATAAATCTTTTGATACAACAATGGGATTTACTCCATTAGCTGGTCTTATGATGGGAACTCGATCTGGTGATGTAGACCCATCAATAATAAGTTATATGGCAGGTAAAAAAAATACAACTGCTCACGAAATTGTTGATGAGCTTAACAAAAAATCTGGTTTACTAGGTGTTAGTAGTGTAAGTTCTGATTTTAGAGATGTAACCCAATCTTTGGAAAAAGGAGATAAAAAAGCGAAGTTAGCTTTTGATATTTATAAAAAAAGAATATCAGATATTATTGTAAATTATGCTAATCAATTAGATGGAAAAGTTGATGCAGTCATTTTTACTGCAGGTGTTGGTGAAAACTCTTATTTATTAAGAGAAGAAGCAATAAAAAATGTGAAGATAATTGGTCTTGAAATAGATTCAAATGAGAATAAAAAATCATATGATGACTTTACAAAAATATCATCAGCAAAATCTGCTTATCCTATATATGCTGTTAGAACCGATGAGGAACTAATGATTTGTAGTTCAACTAAAAAAATTATAAAATAATAATTTTAATTTATTAATGTATTTTGTCAAATTACAATGCGATTTTATTAAATTTAATGTCATTTCTGCAAAGAGATGACATTTTATTTTTAAAATCAGAATATTTTGGATTTATATTCCTTTTTTCATTATTGGTCTACTTAGAGCGATTCAATCTTTTTGATATATTTATTAATATCTTATTTAAATAGTTTTATCAAATCTTATATCAATAGAAAAAAGAGTAATCCTAATTAAATAGATTTTATTAAGTGTACAAAATGTTTTTTTATTATTGTGTAAATAAGAGATCATATTAGCCAATTAAGTTTTATCTATTTCTATTTATTCTTTATATTTTTTTAATTTTTTATAAAAAAAAGATTTATATAAAAAAATATGCTATAATTAAAAAAATAATTGTTATTCATCATTTCTATCAAGAACACATTAACAAAAAATATTTGATTTAGAAAGTGTGAAAAAAATGAAAAAAATAATGATATTATTAAGTTCGATAAGTTTATTTGTCCCATCGACAAATATGTTGGTTTCTTGTTCTAAAGCAAAAAACCCAAAAAAAGAAACAAAAAATGATGTTAAATTTGAAAAATCAGATTACACTGTTTTGCTTGGAAGAACAATTAGTGTTAATATTTCTAATTTTGCAGATTTAGTAAAAGGTGAATACACTAAAAATTGTAGTGTTATTATTGATAATCCTGCGATTGCAAAATATGTTGATACACAAAAAAATCAAACTAATAAAAATTACCAAACAATTCAATTAAGTGGAACCGGTGCGGGAACTACAAAAGTAACAGTTAAATTTACAAATTTGGAAACCACAGACATTAAAGAAGGATCATTTAACATAACAGTTATGGATTTTTCACAATATAAAGTTACTTGGGATATAGATAAAAAAACAATTGACCCACTTGCTGAAAAAATAAAGGTAGGAAACTTAACAGATTATCAAAAATTTTCAAACTTAGACTATAAAGACTTTACAATCAATATGAAATCAAAAGATGAAGAAAATACAGATATTAATTACTTATTAAATGGTTGCGAAGTTGAAGAAAATGGAGATATATATGTTAATGTTAACTATTCACACTTACCAAATCTATCAGGTAAAGATGAAGAATACAAGCTCGGTACAGTTACCTTCACATTATTAAACACCTCGGCAAATTATACTTCAAATACAGGAGATATTACCTTTAATCCTTTTAAAGGAGTTAGAACTTTTACAATAGAAAAATCTAATAATGATGATATTGATTTTAAGGTTAAAAAAGACTATGATTTTACTGTTAAATTTAAAGATAATATTCCTTTTAGTGATATCCAAAAATCTAAACCAAAAATAACTTTTAGTAACAATAGTGATGGTGATTTTACTGCAACTCCAAGTTATTCTCAACAGCAAGATGACGTATCTTTTACTCTTAATATTAAATTTACGGCCCCAACATTAAGTTATGCACATGGGAATATTACAATAGATATTCGTTTTAGTTCGGGTCACTTTGTTTATTATGCAAATCAAAGCTTTAATTACAAAGAAAATAGATTTAGCCCTGGAGGTAAATATGACAAACCCTCAGATACTGATATAGGCTATACTAGTAAATATTCATCTACTAATAATGCATTTGATGATTGGCAAACAGATAAGCCAGCACCCCAATCTATAACTATTACAACATCAGCTAATTTAGATGATATCACAAAAGCTGGATATACATATAAAGATACATTAACAATTGCAGATAATCCAAAAAATAATGATGATGACTATTATAGTTGGAGTATCCTTAAAAACCTTGATCTTTCAAAAGAGGATAATGCTAAAATTTTTAAGGCTTTAGATTCAAAAACTTCTTTTTCAAAAATAGCAGCCTTTTCAATTGATAACATTTCAGTTGGGACTGATAATAATCTAACTTTAAATATTAATAAGCTAACAGATCAAGTAAATAAAGGAAAAATCCATTTTGTTTCTAGATTTTATGATAAAGTTGGAAATGTATGTTGTGCAACAGCTGTTTTTAATTATGCAGCCTCTGGTACAATAGCAAACAATGTAAAATTCACAAGAGGTTCAATTCCATACAATGGAGTAGATGGAACAACAAATCAGGGAGACACATTATCTAATTCAATTCATTTAACAGATGAAGATCTATCTTTTGATACATTTAGTGTTTCTGCTGATAACAAAGATAAGCTAGCAAATGCTGCAATATCAAGCGATAAAACAGATATATTAGCAGTTGAAAATAATTTAGAAAAAAAAGATGACAATTATTATATTAAAATGAAACTTATTGGTCAAAAAGGAAAAGATGTAGAACAAGGCAAAATAACACTAACACTAACAAGTGATGGAAATTCCTTTACATTAGATATTTATTATGGAACATATGTTGGAAAAGATGCTAGCTCAGGAAATTATGAAATTTCAAACACACAAACTTCTGGGTCTGTAAATTATTTTGTTAGTAAAAATGCTGAAAATAGATCAATTGGTGTTACTTATCAATTTGACTTTAGTGTAGATAGTGCTCCTAATTTAGAATTTGCAGATGGTTATAATTATTCTGGTAGTGAATCACCATTTATGTTTAACAATAACTGGAGTATGGTTGGAAATGTTACTTTTGATGGTGATATAAATGTAATTGGAAGAGGAGTTATTTCTGTTTCTTATGCAAACATTATTTATGGAAACATATTATTCAAAGGAAACGTTAATTATTTTGCAAGTAATGATAACTCTTCTGAAGCGTCTGGTGTTATAAGTGAACAATATGGAGGCATTAAATTTAACGCCTCAAGAATATCAGAAGATAAAAAAATTAATTTCATGAAGGATGTTAATATTTATGCTTCTTCACTTTCAGGATCTGGTACTGGATTAATTAACACAATTACAACCGGCATTATTGGTCAGGTAAATGTTGAAGGTTCTGTAAATATCACTAATGCATCAAATATTTTCGAATCTGTCGGAGTTATATTTTCAAAAAGTGAGTGCTATTATGAAAACTTAGGTTTTGATAATCTGAAGGGATTAACTATTAAACATAATGCAACCATAAATGATAGCGATAGTATTAATCTTGATAGTAGTGCAATAATTTGAAATTGTGATAACTTTTATTCCCCAAATGCAGTTATAAATATTCTTGGGGAGGCAGGTTTTAAGTCATCTCGAGGGACTGGACCTCTAATTTCATCTTTTTCCAACTCCAGTGACAATGGTATGATTTTTGCAATTAAAGAGGTTACAGTCCATTCTTGAATTCATAATAATGATACTGATCCTGTTGTTAAATTATTAACATCATATGGAAAATATTCTGATATTACTGTTAATATTGGTGATAAATCAAAAAAAATTGACGGCGCTTCAGCCTTTGTATTAAAAATATTTGAATATAAATATTGATTCCCAGGAAATATTTTTGATAATTAAAAATTAGTAGTCAAAAATTGTCTATGTGATTATAATTTATAGAGGTTATTAAGTTATTAAAAAAAATTTTAACAATAAACACAATATCATTATTAGATAGAATGTATAATTTCTATGATAATGTACTTATCTATTTTTTTAGATGTATCCTCAGACAAAATAATTTCAATTATGTATACATTATTGGGATTATTTTTTAGTTTTTGATAATACTTATAATTTTATTGTATTTATATCTTTTCAATAATAAAGAGTCAAAAAATACAACAATATGATGATTAACTAATAAACAAATAATGCAAAAGATTTATTTATTTTAGCACATACAATACTAGAAATTATCTTATCATATAATAGTATTTTTATTTTTAAAACCTTCATTCATTTTGAAATAATGTAAAATAACTGCGCTAGAGTACAATTTATTTATTTATTAAAAAGGTGTTAGTTATCTATAAAACCATATATAAAGAAAAATTATGTTATTATTAAGTTATGAAAAATAATTACAAACATTTAAATAAGATAGCACTAATTTACCATTTAATATATACAACAATTATTATTGCTTTAATAATAATATTCTTTATATTTATAAATGAAATCTACAAAGCCAATATTTCTAAAATAAGCATATTTAATTTTGTTGTTATTATTACATTATTATCTATATTTTTTGTAGTTTATTTTTTATTATCTATATTTTTATTATATATAATTTATAAGCAATATATAATTGAAGACAAATTTAAGTACATCACAGCTTTATTCTTTTTAAACCCGTTTATAATTTTTTTAGAAAAAAAACATAAGGTTGAAGAATATCATCAAAATAGATTTTCAATAATAAGAACATCAATTTTAATGGGAATTTTTCTTGGTCTTTATTGCATTAGTTTCTTAATTGTGAGTTTTATTGTTTTACCAGAATTCATTGAAATCCCAGTTGGTTATATATTACTTATATATTTTGCTTTCTATAATAAGTTTAGATATTCACTATCATTATCAATTATTTGTTCAGTTTTAACAATATTTTTTCCAGGTGTATATGTTCTAAATCCCTTTCAATATTACTTAGACTATGGCTTTTGTATAATCGCTTGCAGCTTTGTAAGTTTGTTCAAATTTGAAGAAGAAGATAAAAAATTATCAACTTATTATTGAATACTTATAATATTAACAATTTCTGTAATATTTTATATATCAAGAATAACTTCAGGGATTATGTATTGATTTTCAGATGATTATGTAATGTTGAATAGATTTTCATATTCAATAATTTTTAATGCCTTTAATGTAATTTGTGATTTTTGCATATTTATAGCCATTGTGCCAATCTTATGTCATCGTTTGAATCAAAAAATGTGATTTTTAAATTAAAATTATTAGAAAAAATTAAATTTCTATTTTAAAATAGGGATTTTTTTAAAATTTTAAAATCTATTAGTATATAATATAATTATTGAAAAAAGAAGCAAGCGCTCACCATTATGAAAAAGAAATGGTTTTGATGAATTAAGTTTATATTTTATTTATATTTTTATTCTCAGAATGTGCCTGTTTTTTATTTCAAAGACGCACATTTTTATTTTTTAAAATAACCGGAGGTTTAATGGTTGAAGAACGAGAAAAAGAAAAAGGGGATATAGTTAATGGTCAGATACGAGCATTTGATATTCTAATTATTGAAGAAGATGGTTCAAAGGTTGGACCTTTACAAAGATCTAAGGCTTTAGAATATGCAAGGGAAAAGAATTTAGACCTCTTGCAGGTTGGTCATCAAGACAAAAAGACTGCAATAGCTAAAATCCTTGATTATGGAAAATTCAAGTATGAACAAAAGCGCAAGGCAAAAGTAAACAAACAAAAACAAGTAAAAGTCGAAAACAAAGAAATAAGGCTAACTGTTAGTATTGGTGCTCATGATATGGACACAAAGGCAAGAAAAGCTCGTGAATTTTTAGAAAGTGGCGATCGTGTCAAAATTTCTTTAAAATTTAAAGGACGAGAAATAACCCACTTTGAATATGGACAAGAAACTCTTAATAAGTTTTTCTCTAGATTAGAAGACATTGCAAAAATTGAAAAAGAGGCTAAATTAACAAGTAGATTTTTAGATATGTATATTGTTCCAAAAAAAGATAAGTAAACATAAATAAGATAATAAATAGGTAAGGAAATGGAGATATTTATGCCAAAAATGAAAACAAAATCAGCTCTTAAAAAAAGAGTTAAGTTAACTGGTAACGGTAAATTAAAAAGAAGTAAAGCATATCGTAGCCACTTGGCCCAAAATAAATCAACAAAACAAAAAAGACACTTAGAAAAAGCTACATTTGTGTCTAAAAGTGATATGAAAAGATTGAAAGGGTTATTACAAGGCTAATCTTGTAGAAATGAGGTAATTTATGGCCAGAGTTAAATTTGGAAAAGTAACAAGAAAAAGAAGAAAACGTTGGATAAAAGCTGCTCGTGGTTATTTTGGAACTAAAAAAAGTAGTTTTAAGAAGGCACATGAACAAGTAATTAGATCATATGCCTATGCTTTTGTGGGAAGAAAACAAAAGAAACGTGATTTTAGAAGACTTTGAATAGTTAGGGTTAATGCTGCTGTAAGGGAATATGGATTAAGTTATTCAAAATTTATGAATGGTATTAAACTAGCAAACATTGATATTAATAGAAAAATGCTTTCAGAATTGGCGATTAATCAACCAAGTGATTTTGCAAAAATAGTTGATGCTGCAAAAAAAGCATTAGAAAAAAAATAATAGTTAGAAGTATGTTTTAAAATGCCTTATATTGATAAAGATAATAATATAATTTTTGAACTTGAAGATATGGAATGGGCATGAACTAATGCAATTGATTTAATAGATGTTGATGATAAATCATTAAAAATGTGTTATTTGTGCAAATTTGTTATGAAAAAAGATGATTATTATCAAGATAGTAAAAATGAAACTGGGTGGGTCATAGATTTTATTAATTCTTCAAAATTGAAAAAAAATTATAATTCTTATTCTAATATCATTGCAATTCATTACAATTGCTTCAAAGCAGATATTAAAACAAAGGCTAACATGTCAAAAGTTATTAAAAGAATAAAAACTCTTATTTGAAAAAATATTACAGAAGAGGATCTTAAAAATGACTAAAGCATTAATTGTTGTTGATTATCAATTTGACTTCGCCGATCCTCAAGGAACACTATATGTTCCTGGTGGTGAACTGTTAAAAGATAAAATAATAGCTAGAATAAAAGAATATCGTGAAAATAATAATTTAGTAATTTTTTCGCAAGATTGACATCCCTTAGAACATATATCTTTTAAAGAATGACCTGTTCATTGTGTCAGGGATACATTAGGGGCTCAACTTTGTATTGCCCCAAATCCAGATGATTTGGTAATTAAAAAGGGAATAAATATTAATGAAGATAGTTATTCTGCTTTTTATATTGGAAAAAATATTAAATCTGCTTTGAACAACTTTTTATTAAAGAATAAAATTAATGAATTAGAAATTTGTGGACTTGCACTTGATATATGTGTAAATGCTACTTATTTAGATGCACTAAGATTTAAATATAAAGCATCGGTTAATTTAGAACTCTCAAAACCAATTGATAAAAATTTTATATTAGGCAAATAATTTTAACCCCTGGAAAATAAGGTCTTCAATAAAATTATATTGATTATATTTAATCAAGCTTAATACCTTATAGCAATTTCCACCAGTGAATACAACATCCTTGATGTTGTATTTTTCTTTTATTTTTTTTATCATTGCATCAATCATATAAAAATGAGAATTAACGATTCCTATTGTTAATGCATCATTTGTATTTTTTCCAATCAGGTCTTCAGTCTCCTTTCATGGCACTTCACTTAATAAATTTGCATTAGAAAATAAGGATTTTGCTCCAATTTCTATTCCAGGTGATATTGTTGCTCCTTTAAAAATACCATTTTTAACTAAAAAAAATGTTGTTGCGGTCCCCATAGAAATACACAGATAATCACTTTTTTTCATAGCGTTTATTGCAATAAAATTAGCTATAAAGTCACCACCAATTTGTGTTTTATCATCAATATCTAATAATTTTTCGTCCAAATCCTTATATGTTACTTTTTTAGCCTCAATACCTAATTCTCTTGCTAAATTAATTATAATTTCGTCATACATCAACACTACACAAGAATATATAATTTTATTTATTTTCATACCCTTCAAATAATCAAGGTAAACTTTATAATTTTGATAAAAAACATTAGATGTATTAGGACGTAACAATTTTTCTATTTTACCATCACCTAATACTCTAAAATCAACTGTTGAATTTCCAATGTCTATTAATAATGTTTTCATATCTTTCACTATTAATATTATATAAAATATTTACAAGTAATTGTCTTTTATGTAATAAAATATAGCATAAAAGACAGATACCATTTTTTAAATTAATAATAAAAAACCAGTATTTTATACTGGTTTTTTATTTTAAATGAGGTATTTAATTTACTTGTCCATTGAATCTAATTCAACAGTATATTGATCTTTCAATTCCTCTAGTTCAGAAATTTCATTTTCAATTTCTTCAACTAGTTCAGTAACTTTTTCAATTTTTTCCTCTTTTTTAGCTTCAAGTTCTTGGTCTATTGCACCAATTTCTTCTTGAATTTCATCGATTTTTCCTCTTTCAGCCATATTATTCTCCTTTCATAATCACCTTTTTATTTTACCACTTTTTTTATATTTTTAATAAAAAATACACTAAAATATGTTATTTGAAAAAAATCCTATATTTATATTGATTTACAAGTAAAATATATACATAAGGATTTAAATATGAAAAAACTTAATAAAGTAGTAGTTCCAATCAAAAAAGATGATTGGATAAAAGATAGTAGTGGTGATTTTAATATTACTGCTAAAATAGAGTCTTTTACTAAAACCGGGGAATTTTTATCAGTTCTTAACCAGCGGTTATCATATAATAAAGATGTTATATATTGATATGAAGATGAAAATAGTGAATTTGTGCGATTTGTAGATGATAATTTTAAAAAAAGTAATGGTTATAATACAAATATTGATTTAGATTATTTAATCGCTAGATGTCACGCTTCATTTAAAAATGAATACACTAAATCAGAACTTTTTTCAAAGTCTTTTGTGAAAGCGTTAAATGATAATAAATTTGTTGATAACATTTTATCAAAATTATTGAGAGAAGTAAGTTCTTCTTCTCCAGAGGGAGAGATGTTAGAGTCAATGTTGCTTTGAGACCAAGAAAAACAAATTGATGAAAAAAATATTATAAAATTATGAAAATATTCTTTTTTAGAGGAATACTATCAAAAGTACGATGGAATTTTAAACACTAAATTAGACATTTTTCTAAACAAGGCAATTAATGATATTTACGAAAGGTCAGAAAGGTGTGTAGAAGAATTAGAATCAAATCACGCTTTTAGGTTTGTTTTCATTGATATTTTTACAATTGATAACACATCATTTCTAGAAGAATATTTACGTCAAAGATATATAGATGATAAATTAGAAGAATCACAGGTATTATTAATGCAATTAATTATGGCCTGTATAATAGATTCTGTAAGCAATAATATCGCTATTATAGTTAGAGAGCTATGATTCTTTTATGGTTTTTTTATCCAATCAAATCCGGTTATGCATGACGAATTAATTGATATTTATACAACATTTTTGGTTAGATTACATGATAAAATAATAAATGAATCTAATAAATATATCAATTTAAAAAATTTTGGATTTAATAATTTAAAAGAACTTGCAAAATTTATTAATACCGAAGAAAAAAATATTGCAAAAAGCATTTGTGATTATATAAGGCTTTATTTAATAGGTGTAAAAATTTTTAAATAAAAATAAAAAAGGGGTTGATGTTAATGTCTTTATGTAAATATGCAAAAGATTATAATAGTTATTGTTCAACATGTGGTTGTGATGCAACACCAGGTTATGAAAGAGAATGTGGTGATATAATTTGCTTATGCGAGTGTAATCCTGAGAAAAATATTTTGATTGCCATTGAAAATGAAAAGATATTTCAAATAACAGATTTTTGTCGTGCGCATTTTTCTTTGAGAATGGACCATACCGAATGACATAAATATCTAATTTTAAAAGGACAATTTAAAAAAAATCAAAATATTTTGATTGATTATAAGATAATATTTTCATTAAAAAAATGCGATAACTGTAGTCCTCATATTAAGAAAATAAAATTTGTTAATTATCCAAATGATTAGTTTTGACATCCATAGGTATATTAGAAATCAGTACAAATTCCTTATTAAGATTCTCTTGTATTTCTGGATTATTTTCTAACCGTTTAATATATTTAGGTTTGTAATATAGCTTGTATCATAATAGGCCAAATGTAAATGTTATAACAACCAATCCTATTTGAATTGTTGAACCAATAATAACTAATATATCATCATTTGAGATATTTTTCTGTGAGAGACAATATGCCAATGTTTTAATGTTACCTCTAAAAAATTCTTCAAATTGAAATACTAAAAACATAAATGCTAACGACCAAAGAAGAATTTCAAATCAATTTGATTTGATTTTTTTTGTAAATGAAAGCCTTAAGCATGTTAATATTACAGATAAATAAATAATTATTAAAATTAAACTAACTTCACCAGTAAATGATGAAAAAGCTAATACAGGGTTTTTATTGTTCATTAGGCCTTGAATAAAATCTGGTATCAAAAGAATAATAATTAAAAAAAGGATAGTAATTACAATGTTGAGTTTTATTGCTTTTTTTGGAATATTTTCTTCATCAAGTTCCTTATATCTTTCAGAAAAATATCCCTCACGTGAAAATGATTCAATCATTGCTCCAGAATATAGTGTCATTTGTGTAACAGAATTGCTTTTTAAAGAAAATGTACACAATAGCATAATAATGACACCAATCCAATTAATTCATTTATTTGTTTTATCACCTAAGATTTTAAAAATTTGTAAATTTGGGTTAGAAGAATAATGAGCTGAAAGTGCTCCTAAAAATATAATTGTTACAATAATGTAAAAAGCTGTCGAAAGAACCATAACAATAATTACAGATTTACCAATATTTTTTTCTGGATTAACAACATTTTGACCCATTGTAGCATATGTTTCAAATCCTAAGAAGAAAAAGAAAGATGATGTAAATGCTGTTGTAAAACTGTGTAGTTCTATTGAAGAATGAGAAACATTATCATTAATATTTGTTTTTGCATCCATACAAAAAAGAATAATTGCCGCAATTATCAAAATACCAGTAGATCCTCATTTAATATAACTTGATCAGTTTAGTCACTTTTTTAAAAATTTAATTCCAAAAAAAAGAATTGATGCTGACAATAAATATACAAAGACACCAACACTATCTCAAAAAAGATTAGACCAGTTACCAAATATCGATGCAGCATCTAAAAATGTGTCAGATCCAACAAAATTAGATCTTATCATTGAAACCAATTGCGATGTTATTATTATTGGTGTAGTTGTATATTGAGCAAATAAAACTAAAAAACCAGCATAACTTCCTCAGGATGTTCTTATATAAATATAAGCCCCTCCATTTCCAGATTTATGCGTCTGTGACATTCGATTATATGCCCATCCACAAATTCCTGCCATTAAACCATCAAGTGCAAAAATTCACACAAGATTAATACCTAGCCCATACCCACTTCCATCTTGAGCAATTAGCATTGTTGCAAAGACTAATGTAAATGCAATACTACATATAAAATTAAAACCCATTCATATTAATTCTTTTAAATTAAACTTTTTTTCAATATTATCCACTATATATTTTCCTTTTATTTTTATTTATATTCATTAAACTATAAATAATGTCAATAAAAATATTATATCAAAGAAATATATATGTTTTTAAAAAAAGTGTGCAATAAGGTGAAAATAATTTTCAAGAAGAAATTTTAATAAAAAGAGTGTAATTTTAAATAATAAATATATAATAATATTGTAAAAAAATTGTTAATTTTAAGTTTGAATTTGTAATAAAAATGAAATTATTTTTAAAATCAAAAAATAGAAATATTTTCATCTTGATGTTATTAAACCTAATTTCAATTGTAAGTGGCAATTTAACATTCAGATATGATATAATAAAAAAAGAACAAAAATTAATTATTGTATTAGTAGAGAAGGTGCATTGTTTATGAGTACAAATGCTGATAATACGAGTTTTAGTGGCTCAAAAATATTTAAAAAAGGAAGTGTCTGGTTTGTTGACTTTCCAGGAACCCAAAAATTTATTGAATATTTGGATAATAAATTATTACATGAATATGTTATTTGACAACAAGTTGGTCAAAATAAAAGTCTTTTAAGAACAATGGACACTAGACTAAAGAAAGTTAATGTGTCAAAATTATATAGTAATAAAAAAGTAAATTCATTAGTTGTTAAAGCACACGATGCTTATAAAGAACTTATAATTGAAATGAATTGGGATGAGGAAATTTCATTTTTACAAGCGATGAAATCAACACGATTTGGTTACTTTTATTACAAACAATTTCAGAAAAAATTTAGGCCTTGATTTAGCGCCGAAGAACACGAAGCATATTTTTGTGGAAGACAAAATTTAAATAAAGACTACTCAAACTCCATTTTTGGTAAACATTGAATGAACATAATTGATAGAAAGAATGTTATTAATTTCTTAAATTTATCTGGAGAAAATAAAAAAGAGGACTATGTAAAATTTTTTAATGAACAAATTTTAGAAATAAAAAATGATTTAAAAAAACAAAATGAAAAATTTTTTCCAAATTTAGATCGACAAATTCTAAATAGAACTACATATAAAAAATTAGGAATTAGTATTGAAATGTTAAACAAACCAGTATTTTTTGATATTGAATTAATAACTTCAAGAATTTTTAAAAAATATTATACACCAGAGTTTCATAAAAAGTTATTTATATTTAAAATTTATGATTTTATTTGAAATATATATTTTTGTATCCAAAATTTAATTAAAAATGTTATTGAATCTGAACATGAAAAAATTCAATATATTGAAGATAATATCGAAATAATTGGTAGGGTTGTTGTTAATTACTTTATTAAATCTATAGGAGATATAATATATTATTTAAAAGAATTTAGAAAGGAATCTGAAATTAAAAGTTTAAAAGAATTTGTATATAACCTTGAATTATTAGATAACGAATACCTTCAAAAAATAGGTAAAATATTGTGTAACACTCTAGAATTGTGGCTTGCTAAAAAAACAAGTAAATAAATTTATTTTTGATATAATAATATGTATAAGGATGGAAATTTTAATATGGATTATATTAATCAGTCATATTTGCAGTTAGTAAGTAAAGTAAAAGGTGCAAAAATTAAACTAAATACTTATTCAGATGAATTCGTTGAGTTACTTAACAAAAAACTTGGTGCAAAATTTATAAAATTACATAAAACAAGTGAAAAAAATGGATATATTTGTTGTTTTGATAAGAGACTAAAGCGTGTTACAGTCGCTTTAACAAATAAATATATTGATAAATTATTGGCAAAAACTCATGCTAATTTTATTAGAATATTAAATGAAAAATCATGAGGGATAGAGTCAACTTTTTTAAAGGCAATTAAATTTACAAATTTTGCAGAAGAATATTATTTAACCTTTAAGAGAACTGGGAAGCCTATTGTTACTAGAAAAGTTTGAACAAATTATATGAATGGACATAGTTTTGCTCCATCAAGGTATATTATTTCTTTTTATGACATTTATTGAAAAAATTTACTAACTGCAAATGAACTTAGAAGAGTTTTTTCAACAATAAAAGATGAACTAAAATTTAATGATTTTTGTATCCAACAAAGTGAATATTGAGCTAAAGATTCACTGCCACATATAGAAAATCTTAATAGTTATTTAAAAAAGAAAAATCCATATAAAATATCTATTGATAACTTTGGTACTGTCCAACAAGTGTTATTATTTCCAGCAGTAATGGATCTTATTAAAATTGCAGATGAAATTAAAAGAAAATGTCGTTTAACAGAATTTCAAAAAAATATTATTGCTTTTAAGGGTTCACAAATATTTCGATGAGTATGTACATTTACTTGTGAGGTAATAACAGATAACACTTCTCCTAACATTGTCATTGAAGGTGATGTTAAAAAAGTTACCGATGATCTTATTGAAAGAACAAGGGATATACTTGAGCGGCACACTAATAATTTTTATGAAACTGTTGTTGCAGAGGTTCAAAAGATTAAATTACCAGAGGATGTATTAATTTGAGATAAACGTGTTAGTTATCTTTCTGAATGTGGTCAAGATTCTTACAATAAAATGGGGAAGGAAATTTGTTTATCTATTGAAGAATGGATAAATGAATTGTATGAGATACGTGAACTATCAAATAAATAAACTATGTAATTTCATTACTTATAGAATGGAAATATAAATGATTTTAAACGAAAAAAGTATAAATAAGTTTGTTTCTTTTTTTAAGAATAACGATTGTAAAAATGTAACGCTAATTGAAAAACAAGATATTTATTATTATATTGGTCAAAAGAAAGAATTTTATAATGATTTATTTTTAATTAATTTAATTAACAAACATGGAATCTTTATATCTACTTTTGTTCATTTGAACACATTAGAAAATATTTACTTGGTAAGAAATTTTGAAACAAAAATGTATTTTCGCTCAACATATATGATAAATTCTAATAAACAAATAGATCAAATATATAAAGACTATTCAAATTCTCATTCATTGGATGGACTTACTATTATTGAAGAAAATATGGACACTAAAATGCGCCAACTATTAAATTACTATGAGAAGTCAAATCCTGATGTTAGATATTTTTTTCTAGAAGTATTAACATATCCAAATTTAAATATTTGAAAAATGAAAAATGGTTTATTTATTGCTATTGATTCTGAAAAACAAATGTTAAAAGAAATATTGCCCTTTATATGTGATATTAATTTCTAATAATAGTCACAACATATTATAATTAATTAGATCCTTGGACTAAACCAAAAAATACTATTACCTTACTTGTATATTCATAGTTTTCTTTACTATTATTAATTTTTGTATGTTTTTTATTTTTATTTACGAAAAAAATGAAATATAAAATGACCAATAATAATTGGAATAAACATTAATGGTAATGAAAATCAGGCAAGGGATACTGGATTTGTAAATACAAATATCGGAATTCAAATAATTATAATGTTAGCCAAAGCTAAAAGTGATGTATATAATCATATAAGAGTTTTATTTACAAAATCTGTTGAATTAATAATTCAGTAATTAAAAAATAATATTCACAAAGAAAATTCCATTAATGACATTATAATTAGCACCATAAATGCTCAAGATTGCATTTTTACCCCCATTTTTTTTATAAACTTTATTTTAATTATACATAAAATGTAGCAAAATGTTGTTATATTTTATAAATAGGTTTATAATAATTATGTATTGTAATGTTTATTTCAATGCGTTTATTATAAGAGTTTGTGAATGAATTTTCTTAGTAAGATAGTTTATATTTGTTAAAGAAATAATATAAATTTCTAACAAATTTATTGTTGACGGACAAAACTTATATTTTTTTTATGGTCAAAATTAAATATCAATATTTGTAGCAATAATTTTATGTTACCTTACTAAATAGAAAATCTCATTAAAAGTAAGAAAGGGAACTTAAATGAAAGAAAAAGATGAAGTTGTAGTTCATGAGAAGCATCATGAACAATCTGCATTTTCAAAAAAATGACTAAATTTCAAAAGTACTAGTTTTGGTCATTTACAAAATGTTGCCAGAGTTATTGTTTTTCCAATCGCAGTTCTTCCAATTGCTGGTCTATTTTTAGGAATTGGAGGAGGATTTGCGTCAGCTGCTGACACAAATCACTGAGGTGAAGGTATTGTTAATACTTTTACAGTTGTTAAAACAATTGGTAATATTATTTTTGCAAACCTAGGTTTATTATTTGCAATATCTGTGGCATTTGGTTTTGCTAAGGCAAGTAAAGGGGTAGCTGCTGTTGCAGGTTTCATTGCATTTTTAACAATGGAAGTGACAATATCTGCATTATTTATCCCAAATACAACCGCTGGTACACTTGGTTTTGATCCATGAAAATTAGGTGGAGATAATGGATTAATTAAAACTGGTGAAGATAATGGAATGTTAAAAAATGTTGATGGGATTTCACCAACATTAGATTTATCTGTACTTGGAGGTATTCTTGTTGGATGATTAACATCTCTTGTTCATAATAAAACATATAATATTAAAGTCCCAAAAGTGTTAGCATTCTTTGGGGGAGAAAAATTTGTCCCAATTGCAACATTCCTAATGGGGATTATAATGGGAAGTATATTATTCTTTGTATGACCTATGATATTAAAAGGATTATATGAAGTTGGTAGTGGACTTGGAGCTGCTATGGATAGTGGTACAGAGGCAAATAAACACTCTGCTGGTAAAACAGTTAGCGGAATGGCAATAACATTTATATTTGGTTTTATTGAACGTTTATTAATTCCCGCAGGATTACATCACGTTTTCTACTCACCATTTTGATATTCATCTGCTGGTGGACAATGAATTGGTCCAGATCCAAAACAAATTCATGATGGAATAATTAATGGTTGAAGTACAACATCTGGTTCATATAATATATTCTTTGAACAAATGAATTATATGGGAAAAGAGTATCAAATATCAGATTCAGCCTATAAGACATTATTAGGTATGGATGGTTATTCAAAAATTGCAAGTCAAGTATGAACTGATTCTGCTGGTATACACCACATAGCATATAATCACTTTACTATGGAAGTTGGAACAGTGTTCTCAAGTGGTAGATTTGCATTTATGCAATATGGATATCCATTCGGAGCTGCAGCAATTATAATGCTTTCTAAAAAAGAAAACAGATCAAGAACAATAGGTATTATTGGTTCTGCAGCAGCAACTTCATTCCTAACAGGAATTACAGAACCAATATTGTTCTCATTCTTGTTTGTTGCACCATTACTTTATGTATATGATGCAATCTTGGCAGGATGTAGTTTTGCAATTTGTTATGCATTAAACATAAATGTTGGGCAAGGTTTTGCAGCAGGATTTATTGATTACTCATTCTTTGGATTAATACCTTCATTTTCAAATGGGGTAGCAACACATGGTCCAAATACTATTGCAAACATGTGAGCTGGAAGATGTGGAGCATTATGAATTCCACTATACGGATTATTAATTCTATCACCAGCATACTTCTTTGGATTCTGAGGAATTATTATTTGAAAAGATTATAAAACACCAGGAAGAGGAGACGAAGTTGATGATGTTGCATTAGAAGCTGTTTCTGCTTCTCTAGCTTCTGGTACTAAACACGATATTACTAAAGAAGAAAAAATTATTAACGGTCTAGGTGGTGTAGACAATATTTCTGAATACAATGACACTAAAACATCACTTATAGTAAAAGTTAAATCTGCTAAAAAAGTTAATGAAGGAATTATTAAAACTTCTGGAATTAAAACAATTACTATCGATAAAAACAATGTTACTTTATTGACAAAAGATTCAACTGAAATAATGGAACTTATTGATAAAGCAATGTACAAAAAAGACAATAAAGAAATTGGTAAATCAAGTTCTGGATATAGTCATGATTATTTAGAAAAAATACTTCAAGGTCTTGGAGGACATGAAAACATTACTGTGTTGGATAATTGCGCAACAAGATTAAGAGTTAATGTTAAAGACGGTAACTTAGTTGATGAAAAAATTCTTAAAGAAGCAAAAGCAATTGCTGTTGTAAAACGCGGTAATAGTGTACAGCTGATTTATGGTGGAGAAGCACAAAATATTAAGGTTGCTTTAGAAACTATCTGAAGACGTAGTTAACATATTATTATTTAAATAGTGCCTTTAGGCACTATTTTTTTTGTCTTTATATATATTAAAATTTAATAAAATACGATTTTATTTAATTTTAATGAGATAATTTCTTTAATTAATTGTATTTTTTTCACATAAAAAAGAAATATTCAAATATAATTAACTTATAATTAATCAAAAAGAAAGGATAATTATGGCAAAAGAATTTAAAATATATGCCCCATTCGATGGGACAGTGGAGGAAATTTCAAAATTAGATGATGGTGTTTTTTCAGAAAAAATGTTGGGTGATGGTTTTTTCATTAATCCAGCAATTGAACATGGATCATTAAAAGTTTTATCTCCAGTTTTTGGACAAATCCAACAAATCTTTGAAACAAAGCATGCAATCTTTTTTAAAGATATAGAGACTGAAATATCAATATTAATGCATTTTGGTATAGACACTGTAACCTTAAAAGGTGAACCTTTTAAAATGAAAGTCTCTGAAGGTAAAAAAGTAAAACCTAAATCAAAAATAATGATTGTTGACCTTGATACAATTAAGTCTGCACAATTAAAATCATCAACACCTATTGTTGTTGACAAGGGTGATACTAACTTAGAATTTACATTCAAACTTGAAAAAAGTGGATCAGTTTTTGCTGGTGATCACATTGGAACAATTACTGTTAAGTAAATATTTATTTTAATAAATTATTATATCGTGATAATAAGATATAATCCAGAACCAATTCGCCTTAGAATTGGTTTTTATTATCGATATCTTTTTTTCTTAAAATAATTACTATAATACTAGAAATATATATGAATAAATCATTCTAAAATTAAGATAATAATAGTCATAAAAGAAATCTTAAATATTTTAATAGTTATATCGTAAGAAAAGTAAGTGCGATGGATGCTTAACCTCCAGTATACTCAGCTCCCTTATACTCACCCAGTTTTTTCATAAAAGGGAAATATTAATAAAAAAGAATATATTATCCTAACTTATCAACAAACATATTTTACTATTTTTTCTATTTTATATGATATACTAATATTGTAATTATTAAATAAGGAGAAAACAATGAATAAATTATTTTATATTTTTAGTTTATTAACAACATTTCCAACAACACTTACACCAGGTATTATTAACAATAAAATTAATGATAAATTAGAATATGACAAATCTATTGACCAAGAAGTTATCGACCTAAATAATATAACATTATCAAAATTAACAATAAATGTTTTTGATATTGCCAAGAACAACAACAAAGTAAATGATGACGAACTTTTTAAATTAATTATGGGAGAGGAAATAAAATTTAACAAATCAGAATCAAAGAATATTATGACCATATTAAAAGACTATTTAAAAAATCCAAATGATTGATTTTTTTTAAAGTTTCCAAAGAGTTATCCTAACCTAGGGAGAGATGAAGAATATAGTATTGAAATATTATATGCAGGAGAGGGAAATTTTAATGGTCAATTGACATTTGAAGTAACATTAAGTAATGATAATTCAGCAGAAAAAAAATACTTAATTGATGAATTTGGCAGCACAGATTTGGGTATATTAAATAATGATGATTTTACAGATAAAGAAAACTATATTTGATCAAAAATTATATCTACCAATCCAAGGACAGATGTTTCTCTATCAGATGTTTCTTTTATTGATATAAATTATCAATCAACCACAATTCAGGCTAATTCTAATAGCAATTTTAAGGGAACTATAGTATTTAAATATAAAACTGACTTTAATATCAATGGTAAGTTATCAACAGCTATAGCAAGAGTTGATTCATATTCAAATTCACAATCCGAAAGTAAAGAAAGTTGATCATCTATAAATTTCAAATTAGGGAGAGCTAAACTTCAAGAATCATTCTCTAAAATTTTATACAAATTAAATGGTTATACACGGGATAATGAAGATGGCAGAGATGTATTAAATAATATAAATTCAGATAGTAAAAATCAAAAAATTGGCCAATTAAATATAACAATGACAAATATTGATTTAAATACAAATAGCCAGTCAACAACATTAGTATCGAGAAAATACTCAAATGTTAACAATATGTCATCTTCGATTGAACTTGATTGGTTGTGACACGGAGATATATTAGATATAAAAATCAAAGTATCAGTAACTGCAGATGCAGAATGGTATAATGCTTATTGAGCTAGATCTGAGTGTCAAGCTTCGATAGATTCATTAGAATTTTCTTTATAAAATGAGTATTTTTTAATCATTTATAACATTATCAATATTTAACATTAATGTATGTCAGATGTCTAATTGTTTTTGGAGGTATTTTATGATTGATATCAAAGATCTAAATAAAATTTATGGTAAAGATATGGGAAATTTTGATATTAATATTAAAATTGAAGAAGGAAAAGCATTAGCAATTCTAGGACCAAATGGGTCAGGCAAATCAACATTGATTAGACAAATTATGCAATTTATAAAAATTGATAAGGGGTCAATCATATTTTCTCAAAGTAAATCTAATAATGAATGAGAAGAAATCTTAAAAGAAATTGGTTATATTTCTGGAGAATTATATTTATTTGAATATTTAACAGGAAAAGAATATTTAGAATTGACACTGAAATTTAAAAATAAAATTGACAATGATTTTTATCATAAGCTCGTTAAATATTTTGAGCAAAGGTAACCCTAAGGGGAGGAAATAATATTTACTCTCACTAGTAGAAAGGTTACTTTTTTATGAAAAAATATAGTTACAAAACAAAATATCAAGCAATATTAGACTATTCAAATGGAATGAAAATTTGTGAAATAGTTAAAAAATACAACATAACTTCTGGTTCACCGCTTATTTAATATTGGATTATTAGGTATAATAATATTGAAGAATTAAAATTATCTTCAATAAAAGAAGAAGAATATATGGTAAAAATTGAATCTGAAGAAATATTAAACAAGAAAAAAATGAAAAAACTGGAGCAAGAAAATAAAGAATTAAAATGGGAAAATGAAAAACTTAAGATGCAAAATAATGTGCTAAAAAAGTTCAATCCTTCATGACAGATACATAAATGAAGGAGAGGATGACAACTAAACCATATAAGCATCATTCATTTTGTAAAATATATATAAAAGAATTTAAAAGAACTGCGATTGTTAAAAAAATGTGTGATGCATTGGGAGTATCTGTAAGTAAATATTATGCATTCAAAAAACGTTTTAATTTGTTAAAAAAATCAGAATTCAAATACTGAAATTATCCACCTTTCATCCCTGAATATATATCAAAAGTTAATCCTAATGCAGAGGATATGATTACTAAATTTTATACAACATTTAATCCTCCTGAAAGCGCTTTTACAATAAATAAGTGAATAAACACTACATATAATGTTAATGTTAGTCAGAAAATCATTCGAGAATACCAATTAAAGTATCCTCTAAAATTTCCTGTAGCTGTTCGTTGAACTAAGAGAAGTAAGGCAGCGCGAATTAAACAAAACATTAGAAATGACTTAATTGGAAATGATACATATACAACATGTCCAGGACAAAAAATTGGTATTGATGGAACTTGATTTAAGGATCTATTTATAAATGGAAAAAAAACTAAGTTATTATGTGAAATTGCTTATGATTGATTTACTTGAAAAATTGTGTCATATTCAATCGGTGAAAGTGAAAATACACAAACTGTTGTTTCAACATTATATGGTATATCTAAATATCTGTCAAAAAATGACTTCACAAATTGTATAGTTCAAATGGATAGAGGTTCAGCCAATCTTTCCTATGAAGTTCTAAATTATGAAAATCATCAACACAATTTTATAATATCAATGTCTAATTCTGGTTTTAAGCACAATTCATCAACAGAGGCATTAAATGGTTGAATTAAAGAACAATTCTATTTATCAGTTGGAAATCACTTTAATTCACTTTCAGATTTTTACAAAGCATTCAAAACATTTATTAAAAACAAAAATTTATTACAAACTTATATTTACAAACAAAAAAGAGGTGAGATATTTATTTAACTTTCTCCCCTTAAGGTTAACTATGCTTTTACAGATTGGAATCTTAATAACAATTTTAAGGATACTTTCCCATCAATAATTTTGTTACCTCAAATAAAACTAAAAATTTCTAAAATATTTCAAAAAACATAATTAAAGATTTTAATAATTTTTAAATAGATTTAAGGAGTTAAAAACACTAAATTTAGTAATAAAAACTTATGTAATACAATGATTGCTAACATACTGGTAACCTTTTTTGAAATAATCCATATTTGAAAGAAATAAGCAAAAAAAAGAACGTGTATATTGCAAAACTCTAAATAGTGTTTAAAAAAACTAATTTTAGATTTAAGCATAGAATATAAATAGAATTGCATATCAATTTAAGTTTTGATATTTTTTTACAATAATAAAAAATAATATACTAAATACACATATTTATTATTTTTATTGTACAATAATTATAGGTAATTTTATTCTTATTATTTTAAATGAAATTGCCCAAATAGTTAATATAATATTAATTTTTATATAATTATCCATATCAAGGTTAAATATTTAATATCATTTTTAAAATATCTATAATAAGGAGATTTTTATGAAAAAATTTATTACAAGCTTTTGCAGTTTAGCTTTAGTTGCTACACCTTTATCTGTTGTTGTTAATTAAAAATTAATTAATAGTAATGAAAATGCAAATAATGAGAAATTGAACAAAAATATTTCTTGTGATACAAGAAATACAAAAAATAATTATAATTATATAAATTCAACAAAATAATTATTTAATTACATATTAAAATATAAACTTAATAAAACAATATTTGAAAAGTATCAATCTAAAAACCCAACACTTGGACAAACACAAAAACAAACTGGTGAATTTGGTATAATGTATCCAAATCATTGATATGAATGAATTACTGGGGAATGATCGCTGCATTTTATTCATGCTTTATGTGAAAAAATTGAAGAAGGTGAAATGGATGCTTCTGAAATAGCAAAGGGAATTTCTGAAGCAACAGAAGCTATTCCTAAAGCGTCTACAATTGCTGAGGCAGTAGCCTTGGGTATAATTTCTTCTGCGGCGGAAATTAAATTAATGGATTTAGGAAATGGTGTAAAAATTCAATTTTTAGAATATATTATGTTTAATTTAGTTTTATTACCAAGCGATTTTGATTGAAATTAGAGGTTCTTTAAATTAATTTATTATAAAAACTATCTAATATTATAATAAAGGAGGAATATAATATGTTAACATATGAAAGTTCTAAGAAATTAAATAAAAACGACCTTTCTAAAATTGATCACATATACTTTAGTCTTTATATCGCATCTGTCTGCACATTTTGCTCAGTATATACAGCTTTATTCGCTCTTGAAACTTTATTAAAGGATTAATCATATTTTATTAAAGAATATTTTGCATTTATATTTTGAATTATATTTGTTATTGGTAACATTGCACTTAGATTTGCAGATAGATTTCTACATAAAGATAGTCGTTTCTTTTTAAAACTTAGAAAAACAAAATCAAACATTATATTATTTTTTATTGGATTGGCCTTTCTATCAATAGGATTAATTGCAGTATTTATTAGATATTTAATATATCCATATACTAATAGAAGTATCATAGATATTGATGATAACTTTACCCCTGATAATGCTATATTAATCCTTAATATTTACTTTATACTATCAACAACTAATATACTAATTAATAGAGATTGGTTATTTAAATAACTTTCGATCTTACAAATAAATACATTCAATCTATTTTTACAATATATTGTAAAAATAGATTGATTAGTTTAAAATATGTTTTTTTATCAATTAAAATATCATTTCTTTTTGTAAGTGACATTTTAATTTTAAAAGCTAAAAAAAGAGATAACCACTATTTTGATAGTTATTTTTTTTTACTAATTATAATAGTAATATATCTAGCAATTATTTAATAAACTTGTAAAAATAGCTTTGGTCCAAAAAAACATTTAAATTTTGCTTATTATTTGTGAAAAAACTACTTTTGTTGTATTATTATTATAAACTTTATCATTTTAAGCTTATAAAATTGAAATATATTGGTATAATATTAAAAGAATTATGTTGAGATTTATAAATGACTAATAAAAATGTAAATATAATTGGAGGTGGACTTGCTGGTTGTGAAATTGCATGATTTTTAGCAAATAACGGTGTTATGGTTAATCTTTTTGAATCAAAAAAAATTAAAAAAAATGAAATTCAAAAATCAGATCTTTTAGCAGAATTGGTATGTTCTAATAGTTTAAGAAGTTTATCAAAGCTTAATGCGGCTGGAATATTGAAAGAGGAAATGAAACTCTTAAATTCATTGATTATAAAGGCAGCAGAACAAGCTAAAATTGTAAGTGATGATGCATTAAGTGTTGATCGTTTTATGTTCTCATCTTTTATAGAAAATACAATTATAAATCATCCAAATATCTCCTATAATAATGAGGAAATAACTAAATTAAACAATGATGAGATTAATATAATCGCAACCGGACCTTTAACTAGCGAGAAATTAAAAAGTTGAATAAAGCAAAACATTACCCAAGATGACATGTTTTTTTATGATGCTTCTAGTCCTATTGTTGAAAAAGACTCAATAGATTTTAGTAAAACATATTGACAAAACCGACATAAAAATGATGGCAAATATTTATGCGTAGGTTTAGACGAAAAACAATTTGAAGATTTTTACAAAGAACTTATTAATGCAAAAAAAACAAAATTAAATGAAATTGATAAAAATAACTTTTTTAAGGGTTGTCAGCCAATTGAAGAATTAGCGACAAAGTCTAAAAAATTACTTATCAATGGACCACTTTCTCCAAATAATTTGAATAATAATGATATTAATTATACAGCTGTTGTTCAGTTAAGGCAAGACGACAGTCTTGGCAATTTATTTAGTTTTGTTGGTTTTCAAACTAATCTTAAATGAGGTGAGCAAGATCGAGTATTAAAAACATTACCTGGAATGAAAAATATAAAGATTGTGAGATATGGTGTTCTTCATAAAAACTATTATTTAAACAGTCCCAAGGTTATCAATTTTAATCAACAATCAAAAGTTAATAATAATTTATTTTTTTCAGGACAAATAACTGGAGTTGAAGGTTACATTGAATCTGCTAGTAGTGGAATTTGGACTGGTATTTGTGTTTTAGCATATTTAAGAAATATAACACTAAGACCATTATCTAGAAGAAGTATGATTGGTGCACTAAACTATTATATTACAAATCCTCGTCATGAAAATCTAAAACCCATGAAAGCAAACCTGGGAATTCTTGACCAAAAAAATAAAAATACAAAAAGTGAATTTTACTCTTTTGACCAATCTCAACAAGAAATAAAGACATTAATTAACTATTTAAGACATTGTATGATTGAGAGCACTTAAGATAAAAATGAAGAAAAGCTGAGATATTTTTTTTAAAGAGTCTAAAATAAATAATGATATTAATATTTTAATTAACAAAATATACAATCAAAATATTAAAGTTTTCCCACCAAAGGATAATTTATTTAATATTTTTAATTTAGTAGAAGATGGGGATGTTAAAGTTGTAATTATTGGTCAAGACCCATATCATAGAAAAGACCAAGCAAATGGTATAGCTTTTAGTGTAAATAATAATATTAAAACTCCACCTAGCCTACAAAATATATTTAAAGAATTAGATAATGATTTAAATATCAACCATTTTAAAAATAATGATTTAAGTGAATGGGTTAGACAAGGTGTTTTATTAATTAATACAGTTTGAACTGTTAATAAAAACCAACCAAATAGTTGTAAAAATATGGGTTGAGAAAATATAACAAAAAAAATTCTTTTACACTTATTTGAAATAAATAAAAATATTATTTTTTGTCTTTGGGGAAAATATGCAAAAAATGTATTTGACCAACTAAATATTTATTCAAATAATCTTATCGTTTCTGGCCATCCTTCACCATTTAGTTATTATAAATATTTTAAAGATAGTAAGCCATTTTCAAAGATAAATAGTTTACTTTTAGAACTTAAAAAAATACCAATCTTTTGAGAAAAATAGCTTATATGAAAAATCAATATTTATAGTTATAAGATAAATATCAGATTCATTTTAAGAGTTCTTTTTTCAATTGAAATAGATAATGTCATGTGTAAATTATTTTAGAAAAATCTGCGATATAATTTTATATAAAATAGAATTATGAAATATATTTTATTTATTCTACAGATCACAAAATTTGCATAGTGTTTTACAAGTGTTAAAAAAAATTAAGTTACACATTTAAAACAAATAAATCAAAGGTACCTTAGAAAGAGTAAATAATATTATAATTTAGTATAAATAAATATTTGATGTCATAATTTTATCTAAAATAAATATTATAATTTTTTATAAGAGTATTCATTGATTCAATCTCACATTGACTTTCAACCTATAAAACAACAAATCCTAGCAAATCCACAAATTGTTAACGGTCAAACTAAATATGAACTAAGACCAGATTTCTTTGTAACCAAAGAACAATTAAATGTGTATTTACCTTTTTTAGGGGCACTTGATGGAAAAATAAAATTTTTTTAATCTGATGATAATCTTTTATCAGATTATGAAGGAAAAATACTTTCCGAAACTCGCCAAGAAGCCTTAGAAAAATCCTTTGTAAATTCTAATCTTTCACTTAAAAAAAGATATATTGCCTATGATGTTTTTGGCAATAGTATAACATCGAGTATAAGGGAAGATGATGTAATCTTAAAACTTCAAAATAAAATTAATATTGAGTCTAAAATGATAAGTGATAATGAATTTAAATCATGAAATAAAAACTTCAAAAAAGATTATAAAAGTATTATTAGTGATGGGAGATATGTTGTCTATAAAATTGGGTTGTTAATAATAATGGCAAGGATATATATTATGCATCATATGAGCAAGCTCTTAAGTCTGTAAAAAATAATTTTAGAGCAAGTAACATTGCTTTTGATTCAGAAGTACAAACATGTTTGTACAATTATATTGATAAAAACAATAAACTTGTACCAATCATATTTTTTAACTATGATATAGATCAAGCAATTGCAAAAATAAAAGAATATAATAATACAATATAAAAATAAATAAAAAATCATTTCCATATGGAAATGATTTTTAGTATGAATAAGGCACATTATTATGTAAATTTAATTATGTATAATAATTTGCAACATGTTTAATTTCAATGAAATATGAAGTAAATCAAGGTTTTCATCATTAATTTTCCTTGTAAAAGAAAATATTTAGCTATAATTTTGTCTTAAGTAGTTTTAAATGTTAGGTCAACTTTTCCAGTAAAGGCGCAAATTTCACCATCGGAATTTGATCCATCATTAGCAGTTATAGTAAATCCTGCCTCTTTTTTATTTGTAATTGTAACTGATTCACTATCTAAATTTAAATCCTTGTTGTTCTCATCTATATTTGATATAATCTGGTCATCTCCCATATCCTTAGAATAAGTAATAGTCAATTGTGTAGTTTTTACCACGTCACTAAGTTTAAGTTTTGGAACTTTTTTATACCAATCGGCTATTGATTTAATAGTGTTCGTATGATTTGTTAGATAATCATCGAAACCGAATTTATGATATGGACTAGTAATTGTGCTTATGTGTGACCCATCTGCATAATTAAATCCATCACCTTTGTCATTCGTTAAATGAAAATATAAATAACCAATCGCTGTTGCGGCATCCTCAAGAACAATAAACTTTTGATAATCATTGTTAGATTTTATAAATTCTTTTGTATCATTATTAAGTGAATCAACCTTCGGTTCAAGACTAATTTTTGGGTTATCTTTATTAGCCTGCATAATAGCTTTATAAGCTGCATCACTTATATTTTTGATTGTTTCTTTTTTTGAGGCCAATAATGCTTTTAGGTCATCAACAGATTTTGGATATTCCTTTGGTAATAAAGCCAATATATCTGAATCATCAGCTTTAGGACTATTATCACCACAAGAAATAACATTTGCACTTGTAGAACAAACTAACCCCATTGCTCCTAGTATTCCTAATAATTTTTTCATATTTATTACTCCTTTGTTTTTATTGAGAAAAAATATCGTTAATTAAATTATAGATATTTTTCTCACAGATATATTATATCATAATATTTTGCAATGTCTACTAATAAAGCCTTTTGAGGAAAATAATTTTTTATATAATAACATATTTTTTAATAAATTTTTGCTGTTTTGTGATGTTATTAACAATGAAAAATATCTAACTACAAGTGTTAGAACGCTAACAATCAATTGTAAAAAAATGATAATAGGCAAAATAATTTAAACTATTTTTAACATATTTATTATCAAGTTGTTATAATATTGTTTTATAAAAAACTGGAGGTTTTACCCTCCAGCATGCTTAGTTTTCCTATACTTTATAAAAATTTCTACAATATTTATTATTGTTCTTTATTATACTTTTTAATTTGATTAATTGCCCCGTCAATATCGTTATTATAATAAATTATTGCTACTTGCTTGTTATTTTTATCAATATAGTTATATAAAAAAGTTTCTGTTTCGGAATCAAAAACAGTGTTTTCAATTCTTAAAGAACTTTTAAAGGCTTTTAATGCTAATTCAAAGGATGGATAATATAAGTAATTATCTTGTTTACATGGGTCTTGAATTCTATAGATAACATATATTCCATCAGAAATTATACTACTAAAATCTTTTTTATAATTTAGATTTCAAGAATTATATTCTTTATCGCTAACCATTCTAGATTCAATACTTAAATTGTTTTGTAAACGTCTGACAGCATCATCTTCACTTACTCCCGATGTTATGCTATTGCCAAAAACATCATAGGCAATATATCTTTTTTTAAGTGATATATTTGCATTTACAAATGATTTTTCCAAAGCTTCTTGTTGTGTATTTGATAATAATATACACTCTTGGTCAGAAAACTTATTATTATTAGATTCAAAATATTTTACTCGATTCTCCATTGAATCTATTAGTGGTAAGAATATATTAAGATCATCTTCTGTTGCAAAAAAATCAGGTCTTATTTCATATTTTTTAACTCCATTTATTAAATGTGGGTTCCTCAATAATTGAGCTTTTTTATCTTTAAATTCTAACATTGCTTGAATTAGTGAATATTTTTTCCCAATGCCTTCGTTAAGAGCGAATAATTTATCTTTTAGAACTGTACCATCATTATTTTTTATATACTTTTCTTGTAGAAGATCATTATATTCAACTTCTTTATTATTTCAGTCAATATTATCATTTTTACCATATGAAAAATTGGTTAAAATTTTGTCAAAATAATTATCAAATCATATATTATAAATTTGGTCTTTTTCATCAATAGTTAATTCATCTTTTGTATATCTACCTGGTAAATATTTAATTGGAGTAAGATAATCTTTTGACCCATTATCATTATAAATAAATGGAGTAATCGATGCCTCTGTTTCAAATGTATATTTGAAATCATCAGTTGAAGTATAATTACTTCAATCCTTCACTCCTAATTCTGACGCTCATAATTCTAATGTTACATCTTGCTTTTCACCATTATTATCCAAAATTTCCATTTTTCTGGTTCAATAATTTCTTTTTTTCAAACAATGATTTTCCATATTATCCTGGTTTCACAATTTTTTACATTTAAAATCGTTCAACATTTCCTCATCACTTTTATATTTATTTGCAAATTTTAATTTAAACGGAGAACCCTCTTTATATGTCTCTTCTTTTTGATTGTCGTATTTAACTCTTAATTCATGACTTCCATGACAATTTATTGTAAGTACATTTGTGGAAGTAAAATCAATAGCATTTTTATAATAATTAGAAATAAAATCATCCTTTAATTGTGGTGAATCACGCAATTTATCGTGAATATCTTTTGCATTACCTCAAAGATTAATATTAGTACTTAGTGGTTGACCTGAGTAATTTTTATTGATATTAACATAATAGCCATCTTCAAATCTATTTAATAACTGAGAAATATCTTTTGTATTAAAAGCGTTATAGTATCTATCCTTGTAAAGATAAAAGATTGAACTTTGAATATTTAATTTATCTTTTTGAGAAATCTTGGCCTCTTCTGGACTAGCATATCAATCAATATTATCATAACTGTATCTATCCTTTACCAAACCTTCATTTGTATACGTATTTAATGCATCATTTGCAGACATTGCAATATTTCCAAAAGCATCTCTAAAAACCTGATGTGCTTTATTTATATTAGTATCATATATTTTATTTGGGTCTAAGGTCTGATTTTCATAGTCCTTAACAATTTTACTAGGGTTTGATGTGGTTGTTACTTGTGATATTAATGATTTTTTTGCTAAATAACCATCAAATTCATCTTCAGAATAAAATTTTTGATTGTCATATTCAGTATAAAAGGATGACCCTAAATTTTTTGAATTTAACCTTATATCATCATATAAGTTCTGATAATAATCAGTATTTTTATCATTTTGTGTTATATTTATAGCTGTTGTTGAAGCTGTTGTAACACCAATTGACATTGCTGTTGTTATCGATAGGTATGTTTTAAGCATATTTCTTGTCTCCTTTATTATCACATCATTGCTTATAAATTTTTTCAGCTAAGTTGAGAATATATCTATCAAAATCATTTTTATTATAAAATTTTTTATCATTGATATTATATTCAAATAATTGATTATCAGTATTCACAACTTTATAATCAACATGGTTTTTTAAATAATTAAAAGCTTGCAAACGTGATGTAAAATATAAATATTTTCCATAATAATCAAGTCTATATATTGTATATGATTGGTCATCTAACCTTGTTAATTGTCCGTAAATCATTGTTGTATATAATTGCGATGATAATACATTTTTATTTTTGATTAATTGGTTATTAACAATAAAATTTTCTACATCTTGTTTCTTTTCAAAATAAAATTTTTTATCATTTTCTGTTTTATATGTATAAAATTTTTTATAGTTATCCAGTTTATCAACATTTTTATTTAAACTAGCTATAGCGCTTTCTTTCTCTTCAAAATAATTTCCAAAACCATCGAGATAAAAAGTTTTCTTTGTATTTTCGTAGTATTTATTAAACAATTTATCAACAAAATTTTCTTTTGCTTCATTAAACGCTTTTTGGTATTTAGCAGATGTTATCCCATTACTATCGTAATCTGTCTTAATTTTATCAAGATTAATAATAAACTCAGAATTGTCTAAATTTGATACAAATATTTTTTTTGTGATAAAATATTTTTCAGGATTTTGGTACATATCAATTCTTAAATCATTTATTGCTTGTTCTTTATTAAAATAATAACAGTCATTAAACTGATAAACATCCGCATTCTTTCCTTCTGGTGAGTATTGAACAGGTGCGGTTGTTAATTCATAAACGTGTGTTTTTATATCAGGTTTTGTGATATCAAAATTTATTACAGGTATTTTAAGTACTGGAACAGTATAATAAATTGATTGATTTTCATCGATCTTTGCTTCATATGTTTTTACCGATAAAAAACTTAATGAATTACCAAGACTTCATGCTTCACTAATTATTCCTAAAACTGATGGTGCCCCAATACTCAAATTCGTCTTTAGTTCATTATTTTTGAAACCCAATGCATCAAACAATTTATCTGATTGGTTTGATAGGGTATTTTTACATATTTGTTGATTTTCCCTTATTTTACCAGATACATCTTTATTATCTTGTTTTGGTCCTTTAGTGTATTCGTTAAGACCAGAACACATGCTTGCACCGTTTCCTATTAAATCGAAAATATTATTAAGAACACCTTGTGCATTTTTTACAAAATTATTTAATTTTGATAGGGGATTGCTACTGCTATCGTTATAAAATTGATTTGTATTTAAGAATAAATTATACAAATCTTTAAATGAAACACTATCATCTAAAAGTATATTTGTGTTATTTGAAGGTTTAAAAAATTTATTTGAAAATTCTTTTTTACTATCTATTACACCAATAATTATTTGTTTGAAAAGTTTTTCAAGTTCAGCTGGTTTTATGCTGTGATTTGGAAACATTTTCATTCTCTCTAATATTCTCTTCATTGATATCAAAAATTTATAAAAATTATTTAGTTTGGGGTCTTGAATACATGCTAATTGCTCGTTTGCTTTATTAATAATATCTTTACCTAGTTTAGAAATATAATTATCTATTTGGCTAATAACACTATCATCAACGCTACTTTTAATTGTTTCTTTTACCTCACCTCAATATTTTAAAAAATCATAATTTTCATTAGATTGTTCTGATTGTGTAAGAACATTATAGATAACACATCCACCAACTGCTTCAAGATATTTTGGGATTAAAAGGGCATTGATATCAAATGAACTTGATTCTTCGAAGTTAAGGCTTTCATTTAAATTTTGGGGTGTTTCTACATATTTTGGTCCTGAAAAATATCCCATTACATTTGTATTAATTTGGTCAATTCAATATGTATTTAATTTAGCATCATCTGCTTTTTTTATATATTTGTCAGTTATTCCGTTATCAATATTTTTATATTGATTGAGAAACTCTGAATAATTATAATCACTAAATTGATTCCCATTAACATCAAAGCCCTTTTTTATATTTTTTCTAATTCAGTTTTTTATTTCATCCTTTGTTTCTGCTAATGCACCTTGCATATAACAGGTTTGTGCTGACTCATTATTATTTTCTAATTCTTTTAGTTTTACATCTTTATAATATTGTTGCGCAGAATATATATTTTCAAATTCTTTGTCACAAGCCTTATATGTAATATTATAATTATTTTTATAGGTTTCTAACGCATCATTTTTATCTAAATAAGCACTTCCATTACTACCTTGATATACTTTTACATTACTATCATTTTTATCTGTAATAACTAAATTAGATAGTTTTCCCGATGATTCTGTTATGTAGTTTATGGGGTTTTTAATTGTTGAAACCTCATCAATTTTAAACTTATCAGCTAAGCCTTTATTTAATTGGTCTTGACTTTGATAATATTGACCTTGAAATAAGTATTGTGAGCTTTGATAATCATATTCTTTTTGTTTTGATTTAGACAAAGCATATTTTAATAAATCATCCTTATCTTTAAAGTTTGTATTATCGTACTTATAATAAAATTGTTCTGGCTGTTGAATATTGTTATGTTTTGTTGCCAGTACACAACCAGTTGCTATTGAACTAGAAATCGTTAATCCAGTTAATAATATTAATGTTATTTTTTTAAATTTACTCTTATTCTTATGTTTATCAAACATATTAGTTAATAATTGTAAATATGAATTCTTTTTTTTCACTTTCCCTCCTTTTTTTCTAATATTTGTTATCTATTATCACCTCCTTAATAAAAATGTATCATTAATTAATAAAAATGTAATAAAAAAAGGTAAAAAAATCGGTAAAAAAAAACTTTTTGATAAAATATGGTATATAGTATTATATAGGAGGATTTAAATATGAAAAGAATATTAGCGCTATTGGGTGGAATTGGTTTGCTAATTTCATCATCTACAACAGTTATAAGCTGTGAAAATGATAATAATAACAAACCGAATAAACCAGATGAAAATGTAGAAAAACCTTGGTTTAAGATGCCCGCTCAATATCCAAATAATAAGGATGATCTAAAAAATATTGGGATTGAGATTTCTAAATCAGCTCAACCATTTTATGAGCGAAGTTTTAAAGCATATCATACAAAGCCGTGGTCACAAGAATGAGAAGATGAGTTTCGTTCAACCAATGAGGACTATTTAAAATTTCAAGTTTTTAATCAATTATATAATGCTTTAGGTTATTTTTATTATATTATGTCAAATAATAATAAGAATGTAGATGAAATTGATACTGTAGAAGGTAACGAACTAAGTTTTATATCAACAAATGATAAAGATTATTATGATAGTGAGTATAAATATTTCATTAATTTATCTAAAAAATATGAAAAATATTATGTTCAAATAAATGATTGAGTCAATAATTATCCAAAATAATACCATTATTTTGTTTATGATTGATAAAAAAAGCAATCTATGTTTATTGGGGGTGGATCAAAGCCTCCATTTTTTTATAAAAATAAAAATGTAATATAAGTTACTACTCCTCATTTATGATATCGCACCCTAATATTCCTATTATCAATAAGTGTTGATCTATATCAAGGGTGATAGTTAAATAAATTTTCAAAAAATTTATTAATGGAAAATAAATAATCATTATCGACAAATAAAAACTAATTCATAAATTTATGAACATATAAACGATAAAACTTAAATTAACTAACAACACGATGTACTAAACATTTACTGATAAAAAGAGTTTTGACAATTTGTCAATATTAATCTTGAATACATTTTTTATAATTTAAAAACTATACGACGTAATAATTTAATCCTTTTCGATTATATAAATGATCTTAAAAATTTACTGCAAGTATTTATTATTTTATTTGATTTTTTATTTGGATTATTCTAATATAGAAATTTTTAAAAAATATAGTAATATCACTTCTAAAAATTAAACAATTTTAAACTAAATTTGATTACATAATAATTTTTAATTTTATTTATATTTTACTAGAAAAAATAACTCTAAGTAGACCAGTTAATCTAATAACTATTCTACTTTCTTTCTAAATTATAATTTATTTCCTTTATTCAATTTCAATTTTTAACAAATTTTTGGAAACAATTGTAAAAATGTTTCATATCTCTAAATATTCTACCGAATGATTTAAAAAACTTTTGTTTAATCCAACCATTTAAGCTCTCTGTCGGAGAGTTGTGTTTAAAACCACTATTAGACATTGAGTGGAATATATTTTTTGAACTATCAACATAATCATAAATAGATTTATTTGCAAACGCAGTTCCACGATCTATTTGAATAATTATTTTTTTATTTTCATTCTTAGCATAATTATTAATTTTTTTTATAACTTTTAAAACATTAGCAAAATTTTCTGTTGGCTGAAACGAACATGAAATAATATTCTTTTTAGCTCAACCATATGAAATTATCGCACATGTTTTTGTTATATTCTTTTTACCTTTTAAATAGAATCTAAAATATGTACCATTAATCCCAATAACAATTGGGGTTTTATAGGTATTCTTGACACGGTCATCCCTAACATATTTATTGTGATTTGATGAAAAATAATTTTGTTTTTTTTGGTCTAGATACTGTTTTAAAAATATTTGGATTTTCTTTAGCAACTCTTCTTACCATTTTAATTGATACATTTTCACCTTTTTTGAGTAATATTTGGCTATGAATATCTTGAGCGCTGGTTACAATCCCCTTGTTTATTGCCTTAAATTCAAAAATATAATCTAGAGCTTTTGAATAACTAATACTAACATAATTTGGTATAGAAGGAATATCCAAACATTTTTTATAGATTTCAATTGGGGATTTAAGATTTCATTTTACCTTAAATTTTTTATATGTGTTTTTTGTGATGGTAAAATATTTAATCAATTTATTTGTACCAATGCCGTACATTGCCTCAAAAATATAAATTTGAGAACTAGCATAATGTTTATATATTTTGGTTTTAAACTTCTAATTTGTCCTTCTTACTCATCCTCATCAAATTGATCATCATTGTTGCCGTGCAAGAAGGAATGGACTTTTTAAAACTTAAATTTCTCCTTTCATAAGTAATTTATCAATCAAATCATTTTCATGTTGTTTTTGCAATAATGCATTTTTTTCTTAAGTTCTTTGTTTTCTTTTATATTTGCCTTCAATTCAGCTGCCATATATTCTTTTCTATTTTTTTTGCCATCTCATTCATTCCTTTACACTTATCAATACTTTTAGAATAACAAAATTTTTCATTTTTTTCTCAAATATATATTAATTGTGGACCAGAAACGATATTTAGTTCATTGGCTATTTTTCTAACATTTTCTCCTTTTTTAAATCTTTATAATGCTGTTTTTTACATTTTCACTATATCTCTTACCCATTCTAGTTCTCCTCTAATTCAAGAAAAGTTATTTTTTAAATTATTGGTCTACTTAGAGTCACTCATTCTGACAAATAATTTGTAATAAAGAGAACAAATATCAATTTTTCGACCTTGTAAATTATATAGAAAAACATAAGGATAAATTACTAAATGATCTTGATTATAGTAAGAAAAAAGAATTTATGTCATTTTATGCATATCTCAAAAATAACTTAGAAGGAATAAAAAATTATTATAAAGATTTTCAATCATCATCTTGTACAGAGCGACAAATTTCATTTTTTATTAAATCTGCTCTCGGCTTTGGAAAAAAATCATTTTGTTATACTAATTTTTCAAATCTATTGAAAATAAGAGAATTAGTTTTTAATTGAGATTTAATTCTTTCATTATTTCCTTTGAAAAGGAAGAAAGCGCATATGACTTATTGCAAAAATTACTGAAAATTAAAGGAAAATAAGGCTTTTTGCATCAGTGTAATTGATATTTCAATTGAATTATAACATTTAAACATACAAATGTGTCCGTAAAATTAATTAGAGAAATTTTACAAGACGAGCCAAACTTGTTTAAAACAGCAATCAGAAAAAAAAGACGCATACGCTTATCTAAAAAACATAATCAATATGTTAAGGATGATTTTATCCATATGAATTATAAAACTCCAAATGTTGTTGGAGTTGATGGCACAAATATCAAAATATTTCTTGAATATAAACATTGCTACAAAAAATTTAATTGTTTAATTTCATATATTTGAGAAAATAAAAAGGTCCTATCATAATATTTTGATAAAAGTGAAAATTCTGAAAGTGTAATGAAAGTTTTTAAGCAAATATCTTTTTTTGATAAAAAAAATAAAAGAAAATTAATTATCCAATCAGATCGTGGAACTGCATTTGCAAATCTAAAAGTTTATGAATTAATGAAAAATGATCATCAAATAATCCACTCAATGTCAAATAGTGGTTTTAAACACAATTCCCCAACCGAAAGTTTACATGGTTGGATTAAGCAAATATTTATAAGAACATTTGGCGATAGGTCTAAGGACCAATTAGATTTCTTAAATTATTTTAAATTATTTATAAATAAGTGAAATTATTTCAAAGATATCAATTATAATATTAATAGAAATAAGTAAAAAAACTAAGTGAAAAACAGTGCACTTAGCTCCCTTTATGCTCAATCATAATGAAAATAAAATATTTATTTTACAGCTGGTGACATAGGTTCATATTTGCTTAGAAAGGAGGTGGATACAATGGATATAATTATTGGACAAATGTCAAATTAATTTAATAAAATAAAGATTTAATCTTTATTTTATTTTTTTGGGGATTTATGAATGAAAAAAAATACTGTCTAGCAAAGACGTTTACTATTTATAAATTAAAAAATATTGTTATTTTGAATAAAGGCACTAATCAAAAAATTATTAGCCTTGATAGTTGAAATAAAAACAAAAAAATTTTTGAATGAATTTTTAATAGTAAATCTATTTCACTTGGCGAAATAGATTTAATGTGTGAAAAAATGTTAATTGATATTGAGATTAAAAATTACATAAATACCAAAGCTGTTTTAATAGACTCAGTTATGATGAAAATTCAAGTTTAAGTAGAAGCGATTTATACTTAAACTATTTTGCGGGCAATGGAAACTACAAAGATATTAAGAATAAAATCGCAGAATTTAATTATATTATTATTGGAGCTGGGGGGATAGGAAATGCAATATCTTATTGTTTATCATCAATAGGTGCAAAAAATATAATGATAATAGATAAAGATATTGTTGAAAAAAGCAATTTGAATAGACAATTTCTTTTTACAAAAAACGATATTGGAAAATATAAAACAGAGGTTTTAAGGGATTCACTAAAAAATAGGTTTGATAACTTAAATATTACTGATTTAAATTTAGATATTTCAATAAAATTTGAATACAAAAAATTTATAGAGATATTAGAGAAAAAATCATTTTTTAAGTCATTGGTTATTTTGTCTGCCGATGAATTAGATATAATAAAATTAACAAATTTAATTTGTGTTAAGAATAGTATCCCGTTAATAAATTTGGGTTATTTTAATAATGTTTCTGCAGTTGGTCCATTTTATATTCCAAGCATTGTAAACAGTTCATGTCTTTTTTGTGATAATGAAAAAGTTGAATTAAATTTAAATAATATTGACGAAGTTATTTTAGATATCAATAATTATTCAAAAATGGTTCCATCTTGATATGTTAATAATTCAATAGCTGTTTCAATAGCGGCGGAGGAAATAATAAATTTTGTGGATAACAGAATAGATAAAATACAGTCTATTTCAAAGAAGATTGCAGTTTCAAATAATAATTTTGAAAAAGCATTATTTGATTTTAATAAAAATATAAAATGTAAATTTTGCGGACCTAAATCAAAGGAAACTTATAACATTTAATAAGTGTATTTATTTTGTTTTTGGTTCTATAAGTACCTATAAAAGATAATAAAGCAAGACATCAATTATTATTATAATTAAATAAATTATGTAAAAACTAGAAAATAATGTTGGAATAATTATTGAGGTAAGATTATAATGATTATCTCTTTTCTGTTTTAACAAAAGAAATTAATGATTCAGATCAAAAAATTTATAATATTTTTTATCAATGTTTCGATGAATTAGTCCAAGAATAATCAAGTCGAAACATAAAATAATCAATCTGCACCTATGCTTATATTCCACTTTTAGCACCACTGGTGGATAATATAACAGATTTTGTACTTTTTTATTATCAAAGTAACAATTCATTAAATTTTTTACTTTTAATTTTGATGTTGATACAAGTAATCTGAATAATTCTGTAAAATTTTTAACCACAGTACCACCGGGAAAAGTATCAATAAATAATTTACTATCACCAATAAACGATGATGACAATGATATATCGTTCGTATTAGGATTAACTTTTGATATATAAGGTAAATAATATTGTTAAGTTGGATAATTAGATCTAAATACACAAGAAATAGCAATGTTAATGCTATTTTTTTTGTCTAATTATAGTAGAAACAAAGAAAAATAAAAAATAAAGATGTATTTAGGTTATGGTGTATATAATCTTTTATGTATACAATAATAAAAAAAGCAATTGTAAAAAATTTGCTTAATTTTGAGATAAAATTATTGTATATTTGGGAGATTTTTATTATGGAAAATTTAAAAGAAACAAACAAAATATTCTAAAAAATGAGTAAAAATTAGAAATTATAAAACCTTCTACAACGAATTTCCTTGTATTTTTTACTTTTTTTAACAAAAAATAAATTAACATGTTATTATATTAATATGAAAGTATTAATTTGTTAATATAGATTTATTTTGAATTTTTTTATCCAAAAGATAAAAACCCCATATATTATATTTAATTCAATTTTAAAGCAAAATAAGGTGGGTATAAATGTCGTAATAAAGTTTCGAAAGATAATTTAATATTAATTAATAGGATAAATAAAATTTTTAACTTTAGAGTTATACATATTTTTACAAATTAATAAAATATTTATTTTTAAGGAGTCAATTATGAAAATAGGAATTTTTTCGTGTAGTAGTCCTGGCGGAAGTAATTTTCCAATTAGATTGAATAGAGCTTTAAAAAAGCTTGAAAATTATGGAAATGAAATAATTTGTGGAAAATTGATCAGAGGTAATAATTATTATAGAACTGCTACAATAAATGACCGAGCTGATGAGTTTAACTCATTAATAAGTAGTAATGTTGATATTTTGATGTCCTCTATTGGGGGCTCAAATTCAAACTCAATTGTTGATAAAATAAATTACAATATGTTAAATAAAATTAATAAAAAACTAATAGTATGTGGTTATTCAGATACAACAGTTATTTTACTAGCTATTCTAAGAAAATGTAAAAAGATTAGAGTTTTATATGGACCTGCTTTAATTTCAACGTTTGGAGATTGAGAAGAAGAGTTTGTAGACTATACATATAAGGATTTTGTTAGTGTAATTGAGAAGAAAAGCGAGGTAATAGTCCCCCCTAAACATTGAACAGATGATATAAAAAATTGAAGCAAATATGAGGGTATTAGGAATATAAAAATAAATGATTGAAAATTTCTTGGATTTACTAAAAATATTAAAGGAAGAGTTATTGGTGGAAATTTGTCTGCCCTAATCGGTACATATGGTTCAGAGTATGGACTTAATGTAAAAAAGGGGGACATATTATTAATCGAAGATTCATGCAAAAATGCAGAAATTATAGAAAAAAACTTTTCGTTTTTGCTATTAAATAAAATATTTAATAAGTGTTCAGCGATTTTACTAGGAAAACATGAAAGATTTGATGACCAGGGTTCTAAAATAAATTCGATTGATATTTTAAATGAGGTTTTAAAATCAAGAAATATGTGTATACCTATAGTTTATGATGTTGATTTTGCCCATACAAAACCAATGTCAATTATTGAATTGAATTCTACAATTGAAATAGATTTTATAAATAAAAAAATCAAAAAAATATATTAGGTTATTTAGAAGAAACGACCTGGACTGCACCAGTATAAAGGAAGCTAAGTGTACTGTTTTACACCTAGTTTTTTTACTTATTTCTATTAATATTATAATTGATATCTTTAAAATAATTTCATTTATTTATAAATAATTTAAAGCAATTTAAGAAATCTAATTGGTCCTTAAACCTATCACCAAATGTTCTTATGAATTTTTGCTTAATTCAACCATTTAATGCCTCTGTTGATAAATTGTGTTTAAAACCACTATTTGACATTAAGTGGATTATTTGATGATCATTTTTCATTAATTCATAAACTTTTAGATTTTCGAATGCAGTCCACAATCTGATTGGATAATTAATTTTCTTTTATTTTTCTTTGCAAAAAAAGATATTTCCTTAAAAACTTTCATTACAGTTCCAGAATTTTTATTTTTATCAAAATAGTATGATAGAACTTTCTTATTTTCTCAAATATATGAAATTAAGCAATTAAATTTTTTGTAACAATGTTTATCTTCAAGAAATATTTTCATGTTTGTTCCATCAACTCCAACAACATTTGGAGTTTTGTAATTCATATGGATAAAATCATCTTTAACATATTGATTATGTTTTTTTGATAAGCTTATACGTCTTTTTTTCTGATTGTTGTTTTAAACAAGTTTGGCTCATCTTGTAAAATTTTCCTAATTAATTTTACAGAAGCCTTTGCATGCTTAAAGGTTATGATCCAGTTGTAAATATCAATTACACTGATGCAAAAAGCCTTATTTTCCTCTGCAAATGAATAAATATATTTTTTAGCTTGTAAATATTTCTTACTAATATAATTTGGTAACTCAGGTGTAGGTAATTTATCCTTAAATAAGATCAATGGAGACTTTAGCCTATTTTTAAATTTAAACTTATAATATGTTGTTCAACTAATTTTAAAATATTTTATGAGCACATTAGTTGCTAGGTTGAATCTTGCAACTAACAAATATATTTGCGAACATACATAATGTTTATAAGCTTTTGTTTTTTCGATGATTAGTTTATCCTTCTTACTCATCCTTATCAAATTCATCATTATCATCGCTGTGCAAGAAGGAATACACTTTTCCAATACTTCGTATTTTGCCTTTAATAGAATATTTTCTATTCTATCTTTATCTGTTTGTTTTTTTCGATTTTCAATTTCTTTTTGTAATTCTTTTATTTCTCTTTTTTTGATTTTTAATTCTTCACGCTCACAAATTGTTTTTACTTTTTTATCCATAAGTTTGCACTCCTTGTGCCTATTAATACCATTAGAATAACAAAATTTCTTTTTTTTGCTCACATATATACCAATTGTGTACCAGAATTTAAATTTAATTCTTTAGCAATTAGTTTTGCGCTTTCACCATTTTTAAATCTCTCAATTGCTAATTTTTTTTGTGTTTTGTCATAGTGTTTTTTCATTATATACTCCTCTATATAAAAAAACTGAAGATGTTATTCCCCAGTACACTTATCTTCCTTTATGCTACCTTATTTGTGGTAATGAAGTGGACCACTTATTATTATAATTATAGCTTATCTATCTGTTGTAAATACAAGATTATATTATTAATAAATAGCTCAATAATTCATCAATTACTATATATTAATAACAATGCAAGTGGTTATTCTTTTTTTTTACTTTGAAGGATATTCAAGAAAATTCCAATATTAAGGAGCTATGAAGCTCTTATCATACAAAACACGTAAAATACTATTTATCAAACGATGAAAAATTATCAATAGGAGATATTGAAAAATTAGATTTTGGGCAATTGTATTCATATCGACTATAATATGTAAGAGATACTATTGAACCAAAAGTTGAAATATACCAGACCTGCAAACTTTTATGATTATTATCTCTACAAATATCATCTTTGAAAATTAATATCTCTGAGCCTGGGAAATAAGAAAAAAAATATTTCTTTTGTTGAAAATTTAATGACTACATTTGCTTCTATGGCAGTTATTAATGAGGATTATGAAATTTTAGTGAATAATGAGTGATGATTCATATGATTTTAATGACTTTTGTATGCCTAAATCTAGTGATGAAAAAAAATCAAAAAACAAATTGAAGTTACTATCAATGCAAAATTAATAAGCAAAGGTAACCCTAAGGGGAGGAAATAATATTTACTCTCACTAGTAGAAAGGTTACTTTTTTTATGAAAAAATATAGTTACAAAACAAAATATCATGCAATATTAGACTATTCAAATGGAATGAAAATTTGTGAAATAGTTAAAAAATACAACATATCTTCTGGTGCACCGCTTATTTCATATTGGATTATTAGGTATAATAATATTGAAGAATTAAAATTATCTTCAATGAAAGAAGAAGAATATATGGCAAAAATTGAATCTGAAGAAATATTAAACAAGAAAAAAATGAAAAAACTGGAGCAAGAAAATAAAGAATTAAAATGGGAAAATGAAAAACTTAAGATGCAAAACAATGTGCTAAAAAAGTTCGATCCTTCATGACAGGTGCGTGACATGAAGGAGAAGATGACGACTAAACCATATAAGCATCATTCATTTTGTGAAATATATATAAAGGAATTTAAAAAGGTTGCAACTGTTAAAAAAATGTGTGATGCATTGGGAGTATCTGTAAGTAAATATTATGCATTCAAAAAACGTTTTAATTTGTTAAAAAAATCAGAATTCAAATACTGAAATTATCCACATTTCATCCCTAAATATATATCAAAAGCTAATCCTAATACAGAAGATATGATTACTAAATTTTATACAGCATTTAATGATCCTGGGAGTGCTTTTACAGTAAATAAGTGAATAAACACTACATATAATGTTAATGTTAGTCGGAAAATCATTCGAGATTACCAATTAAAGTATCCTTTAAAATATCCTGTGGCTGTTCGTTGAACTAAGAGAAGTAAGGCAGTGCGAATTAAACAAAACATTAGAAATGATTTAATTGGAAATGATACATATACAACATGTCCAGGACAAAAAATTGGTATTGATGGAACTTGATTTAAAGATCTATTTATAAACGGAAAAAGAACTAAGTTATTATGTGAAATTGCTTATGATTGATTTACTAGAAAGGTTGTTTCATATTCAATCGTCAAGGTGAAAACAAACAAACTGTTGTTTCAACATTATATGGTATATCTAAATATCTGTCAAAAAATGACTTCACAAATTGTATAGTTCAAATGGATAGAGGTTCAGCCAATCTTTCCTATGAAGTTCTAAATTATGAAAATCATCAGCACAATTTTATAATATCAATGTCTAATTCTGGTTTTAAGCACAATTCATCAACAGAGGCATTAAATGGTTGAATTAAAGAACAATTCTATTTATCAGTTGGAAATCACTTTAATTCACTTTCAGATTTTTACAAAGCATTCAAAACATTTATTAAAAACAAAAATTTATTACAAACTTATATTTACAAACAAAAAAGAGGTGAGATATTTATTTAACTTCTCTCCCCTTAGGGTTAACCATGCTAAGAATAGAAAATTAAGAATTTTTTTAAAACTACTTAGCTTAAATGTCTTAATTTGTTTGTTTATGAAATATAAAATGTTTAATAATAAAAATTTAAAAATATATCATATTTTTAAATTAAATATTTTGATATTACTACATTAATAGGCCTTATTTTCCTCATTTTATACTTATCCCATACATAAATGTTATTGAAGTACGATATGTAAAAACCCATACACACCATTACTATTTGTTTGTATGGGTTTTTATCCTTTGGATAATTATATTTTATGTAGATTATATTCTATCTATAAAAATATGATAATTTTTCGAAAATATGTATTATGATAATAAAAAATAAATCGGTTTTTACATACTATCTATTGATTAAAATTGGTCTTAACTACAAATTAGTTGAATGAAAGGGTTAAAATTAGTTAAAAATATAAATATTTAGTTAATATTTGTAAAATAATGAGATCTCCAATAACAATCAATAATCTAAATAACTGCTTTTTGTATGATAATATAGGTAAATTGTGTTATTATCATTATAAGTATTAATCTATATAAATTAATCTTTCAAAAAAAGGAGAATGGTTATATGAAGAAAATATTATTTATATTATCATCATTTATATTTTTTATCTCGTCATCTTCGATGGTTTTTTCATGTTCTAAAAGCCCCGGTAATAAAACTGTCTATAAAGATGGAATAGAATTTGAAAACAATGAATATCAAGCACAAATTGGGGGTGTTGTAAAAGTTAATGTTTCAAATTTTAGTGATTTATCTAAAAAAGGATATACTAAAAACTGTAGTGTAAGAGTTGCAGATGAAAGTATTGCTAAATTCATTGATTATAGTAGTGATAAAAATTTCAGTAATTATCAAACTCTCCAAATTAGTGCTCTTTCTCCGGGAAAAACAAATGTTGAAGTAGTATTTACAAATCTTGATAATATCTCATCAATAACAGGAAAATTTGATATTACTGTTAGTGATTTTTCAAAATACAAGCCTGTATGACAAAAGGAAGTACTTAACATTGATCCCTTAGAAACATATATTTACATTGGAACATTATCAGAATATAGCGAGTTTAAGAAGTATAATTTAACTAATTTTGCTGCAGAATTAAAAAATACAGAAGAAGGGTCAGTAGATGTTAATAATTTTTTAAATAATTTTCATATCAATGATGAAGGTGAGATGTATTATGATATTGATTGTTCTAATTTCAAACCAAAAGAAATAGCACCTGATGGGAAATATAAGATCGGAAAGGTAAATATAAAACTTATAAATGATAATGCTAGATATTCATCATCGGGAACTCTATCTTTTAACCCTTTTATTTCTGTACATACAATTGACATATCACTTCCCAATACCAAAGAGCCTATTGATTTATCCTCACCAACTACAGCTGATTTAACATTTCCAGAAAAAATAACAGCGTCAGAAATTGTAGCTACTCATCCAACTGTAAATATTACATTTAGTGGTAGGGATATTGAAGCAAAATGAGAACTATCTAATTCTTATAACAATAATTTATTAACTATGGACGGACAAAACACAATTATACAGCTAAAAATTACTTATAAAATATCAAATGTTAGTTATATAAGCGGTTCAATGCATATTGATTTTCGTTGTAAATTAGACTCGTCAACTAGTTATATAGGTTCAGCAACAATTAGTTACTCAGGAAAAAGAGTTTCTCCAGGTGGTAAATATGACAAACCAAGTGAAACAGACACTGGATATGTAAGTGTTTATCCTGTTACAAATAAATTTGGTGATTGAAAAACAATAGACCCAAAAGATGATGATGTTACATTAACTTCTTCTGCAGACTTATCAGGATTGACTAAAGACGGGTATAGATATCGCGATACTTTATTATTTGATAGTAAATCTAATGATTGGTCCACCGTAAAAGGTTACGACTTGAAAAATGCGGAAGATGTTAAAGATTTTTTAAATTTTGATGCAAAAACAACATATTCTAAAATAACTGATTTTTCTATTAATAATGTCTCAATTGGTGACAACAATAATCTAATCTTAAATATTGGAAAATTAACTAAAAAGGTAAATCAAGATGGGACTATATATTTAGTGTCTCGTTTTATTGATAGTGCTAATGACTTATGTGCAATGACAGCAACTTTTAGTTATAAAGCATCAGATAATCTCCCACCAACTAGTTTATCATTAACACGTGGTATTATTCCATATAACGACAATTCACAAACTCTTGATTCTTCTAAAAACGGAGAAACACCAGAAAAAGCACTTCATTTAACTGATGAAATATTGAACTTTCAGACATTTGAAATATCAGCAGAAGATAAAAGTGCAGATTTATCAAAAGTAATATTATCAACATCTGATGCATCAATAATAGGTGTTGGTGGAAACCTTATAAATAACAATGGTAAATATTATGTTGATCTTTATGTTAAAGCACAAAAAGGAAAAGATACTCCCGGTGGAAAAGTAACTATCACTTTGTCAAATTATGGGCAGGAAAAACCACTCTTAACATTCGACATATATTATGCTGCTTATGTTGGAAAAGATGTTAGTTCTGGGACATATTATGTTCAAGATCAAAAAACATTATCACCAATGAATTATTATGTGAGCTTGCTTGCAACAAATAGAACTATATCTTCAAAATATTCTGTTAATAACGGAAGAACATCAGCTCCAAATATAGAATATGCCCCAGGATATAATTACTCTGGTGGAGATTCTCCAATTGCATTAGATAATGCAGATACAATTGTTGGGGATATTACATTTGATAGTAGCATTAGTGTTGTGGGTGAAGGTGTTATTGCTTTAAGATATAATCAAGAGATTGAAGGAAATATTACATTTAATGGTAGTATTGATTATAAAGCAAGTAATGCTTCAATAAGCGAATCGTGTGGAGTGATTAGTGCAAAATATGCATCATCTGAAAAAAATATGCTTAAAATTGCTGCTAATAAAACTATAGATATAAAAGGCGATGTTAATATTGGTGTATATTATAAATCTACTGGTGATCCAGTAAATATTGGTGCAGGAATTGGATTAATAAATACAATAAAAACAAGTGAGATTGGTCAGGTAAATATTAGTGGAGCTGTTTCTATTAATATCGAAGGGCCTTCTTCTTACAGAGGAAGCGAAACTGGGGGAGTTATTTGTTCTAATAGTTCTTGTAGCGCTGATGCTCCATCTTTTAACAATCTTAAAGGGTTGGATATTAAGGGAAATGTAAAATTTTACGATGGAGGTGGTCTTTGTAATTTTGATAAATGTGCTCTCTTTTATTCAAATAATCAATTTTATTCCCCTACTTGTAACATAAATTTTGAAGGGTCTGATACAGATTTTCTTACTGATGGTTATATGGGTGCTGTATTTAGATCTGCACCCGCAGGAAACTCACAATTTGCATTAGGTAGTTTTATAATTTCACATTTTTCATACCAAAATAGTGATTTTAAAAATGGAAATGGGGACTCTATATTTTTATATACTGGTCCATCAGGTCATACATCTACATTTACAATTACTATAAATACTCATAGTTGAGGTCCGGTAAGTGGAAGTGTCCCCAATCTTTTCACAAAGTCAATTGAAGAATTTAAATAGTTAAAATAAGATCTAATAAATTTATTATTTATATTTATTGGGTGTGTTTAATTTTAAAAAGAGATGATAAATAAATAACTCTCTCATTTTTTGTTTATAAATATTTGGAATGGAATATACATTTATTAATTTTTTTAACCTCTAAAATTGATATATATTAGTTTTTATCTTTTAATCTATTTCTAAAATTTGTTAAAAAACTCAATTTTTTTAGTATATTATTTTACATTTTAAAATTTTTGTTTCCTAATTTTTATCTCAATTATTTTTAAATTTTTTAATTATATATTCTTGATATATATTTGGGATATTTTCTCTTATATTATTTTTCCCCATTAAGGTTACTTCTGTTTTGTTAATTTTAAATAAAAATTAAATAATTTTTGGTTATTATTTTTTTCTATATACTTATGTTTATTAATAGATTTATCCTTAAAAAAATTTTATTAGTTTGCATAATTGAACTTGATTATATTTTAGTGATAATTTTTAGAATACTTAAAACATTTAAATAACTTATTCACAATTAATTTTGCTAATATATTAACATCTAATATGTTTTTAGTATAAAATAAATAAAGGTAATAATAATTGTTTTAATAAAATTAGAAATTTAAAATATATTACAAAATTAAGTGTACAAGTGAAAGTTACCAATAATGTGCTTTTAAATTTAATAAATAAAGACTAATATGTTAATTTATATTAAAAAAAGATAATAATTTCTAGGAGGAAAATACATGAAATTAAATAAAATGATTGACCATACAAACTTAAAACCAGATGCAACTCAAAAGGATATAGAAAAACTTATTTTAGAAGCAATAAAATATGATTTTTTTGCTATTTGCATTAATCCGAGTTTTTTGCTATTTGCAAAACCAAAATTAAAACACACAAATATTAAAATTTGTTGTGTTGCTAGTTTTCCGTTTGGAACTACAAGTTTAGAAGCTAAATTAGCAGAAATAAAATGATTAATTGAAAATGGATGTGATGAAATTGATTTTGTTATCAATGTAGCTCATGTAAAAGATAATCAATTTGATAAAATTGAGAGAGAATTCTCAAGAATTCGCGAAACTACAACCGGTCACACAATCAAAGTTATTATTGAAACATGCTTTTTAAGTAAAGATGAAATTGTAAAAGTATGTAAAATTGCAGACAAATGTAGCATAGACTTTGTAAAAACATCAACAGGATTTGCTAAAGGCGGTGCAACAGCTGAAGATGTGAAATTAATGAAAGAGTCTATATCTTCTAAAACAAGTGTTAAAGCAAGTGGTGGAATTCGCACTTATGATGATGCAATTAAAATGGTTAATGCTGGCGCATCTAGAATTGGAACCTCTCAAGGTGTTGTAATTGCAGAACATTCAGAAACTAATAAATAATCATTATTACATAAAATTTACAAATATAATAAATGCTAATTATTAGTATTTTAATCTTCTTGATATAAAATCTAAAAAAATAAGTAACCCTAATTAGATAAATACTCAACGAAATAAGTTTTTAAAAATTTTAAGATGCTTAAAAAATATAAAATTTATGATTTTATATTTTTTATTTTTAAAATTTATTAAGATTAAAACTAAAATCTTCAACTAAATACATTTTTAGACTTTTTTTTGCATTTATTTAAAGTTATAAAATAATTAATTATTACTCATATTTAAATACATATGCATTTTTTTATTCTTTGTAGTAAAATAGTTATATGAGTTATTTTATAGCTAGAAAGGAAGTATATTTTGAAAGTTGATAATAAAGACCTATTAGAAAAATATTACAAAGAAATAGTTGAAAAAATTAGAGATCTTGTCAAATTTGAATCTGTAAAGGTTTCAGATAGAAGAGAAAAATCTACAAACATTGAACCTGGAAGAACTGCTGCTTTAAATTATGTAATCAATCTTTGTAAAAGTTGAGGTTGAGAAACAAAAATATCTAAAGACGGATTGTATGGGTATGCAGATATTGGGAGTGGTGAAAAACTATTTGGAATATTATGTCATTTAGATGTTGTTCCTGCTGGAGATTTAGAAGAATGAAATTATCCACCATTCGAACTTACAGAAACAAAAACACATTTGTATGGTAGAGGGGTTTTTGATGATAAAGGTCCAACAGTGGTTAATTTATATGCATTAAAATACTTATTAGAAAATGGTTTTGTTCCAGATTATACTGTTAGATTTATATTTGGAACAGCAGAAGAGACCAATTGAGAATGCTTGAATAGTTATGTTAAAAATGAAAGATTAGTAGATGTTGGTTATACACCAGATGGTGCTTTTCCTTGTGTTTATGCTGAGAAATTTATTTTAAATTATGATCTAACAGGTAATTTTAATTGTGACTTTACAATTAAAGGTGGAGAATGTTATAATGCTGTTGTGGACCTTATCACTTATTCTGGCCCTTTAGTTTATAAGTTATTGGATTATTTTAAAGACATCAAGGAAATTAAACTAACAAAAAAAGATGGCAATTTAATTATTAAAGGAAAATCTTCTCATGCAAGCCTTCCTCAATTGTCAGTTTGTGCTTCTACATATTTAGCAAAGGCATTAAAAGATTTAGGTGTAAACCACCCAGCAATCAATTACTTAGCAGACCACCTTTATTTACAAAATAATGGTAGAAGTCTGTTTGATGATTTAACCGATGAAAGTGGTGATTTAACTATTTGTAATGGAATAATAAATATTGACAAGTCAAAATTTATGCTTACATTAGATATGCGTGTTCCTGTTACTAGAAATTGTGAAGATGATATTACAAAAAAACTTGAAAAATATTGTGCTAAAAATAATATAAATGTTGTATTATCTGGTAGTGAAGGGTCTGTTTATCATAAACAAGATTCAAAACTTGTTCAAGATACCTTAAATGCATATAGACAAGTTACAGGAATTGCTGACGCAAAACCATTGGCAATTGGTGGAGGAACTTTTGCAAAGGCAATGCCAAATGTGATTGCCTTTGGGGCAGAAAAATCAATGGAAGATTGTTCTATGCATATTCCAAATGAAAATATATCAATAGCAGACCTAAAAATGATTATTCAGATTTATGCAAATGCTATGGTAAAATTATTAAAAATATAAGATTGGACGGAGATAAAATGAAATTTAAAGATTTTAAATCAACAAATGATCTAAAAAAAATGTCTAATGAAGATCTAATAGAATTGGCTGAAGATATTAGAGAAATATTATTAGAAAAAATTCTCACAAAAGGTGGACATTTAGGTAGCAATTTAGGAGTTGTTGAATTAACTATTTCATTATTGAAAAATTTTGATTATAAAAATTCTAAATTCTTATATGATACTGGATATCAATCATATGCTTACAAAATGTTAACAGACCGTAAAGATTTTTTAGAAAAAAAAGAAACTTATGATGGGTATAGTATTTTTCAAGAAATAAATGAGGGAGATTGATATTCAGGAGGTCATACTTCAATTTCTGCTGCTTGAGCTGGTGGTTATAATCTCTTAAAAGATAATAAAACAGTTATCGAAATTATGGGGGATGGAGCCTTAGCATCTAGTATTGGTCTTGGTGGGTTACTAAATTTCTCTCCAGACAATAAATCACAAAAAGGACTCTTTATTTTTAACGATAATAAACAAGGAATAGGACTAAATAAATTTAATTATTTAGACTGAGAGAAAATCGCTACTGGAATGGGCTATGAATATTATCTAGTTAATGATGGTCATAATTTTGACAAACTACAAAAAGCATGAGATTTTTATAACAACTCAAAAAAATCAGTTTTTGTTCACATAGAGACTATAAAAGCAAAAGGTGCTAACATACAAAACCCCGAAGAATCAATGCACTATTATATACCACCAAAACCTACAAAAGAATCATCATATGTATCATCTAGTAAACAACTTAATAATTTTTTTGATAAAAAAATGAGTAAATCAAATGATGTATATTGTATAATAGCTGGCCTAACATATGCTATGGGTTATGATAATCTTAGAAAAAAATATCCAAATAATTGAATAGATGTTGGAATAAGTGAGGAAATTGCAATTGTTCAGGCTGCTGCATTGGCACAGGCTGGAAAGGAAGTTTATGTAATTATGCGTCCACCGTTTATACAAAGGTGTTATGACCAATTTATTCACGATATTGTTCGTAACAATTCAAATATGACAATTTTAATTGCCTATTTTGGAAATATTGAAGCCTTAGGGGACTCACATCACGCAGTTTATGATATAGCAATGTTTAATTCATTTGATTCTATTCATTCCTTCCTCCCATTAACAACCAAAGAATTTGAATTATCATTAGAAGCTGCTAAAAAATATAAACACACCAAAGTCATTCGTTACCCAGGTTTATTGTTAAATAATGATTTATGCAATGATATTAACGGATGAAAAAAAGTTATTGATAATAACGCAAGTAAAGTTGTTATAACATATTCTAATGAATGTAATTTGCTTGAAGATTATATTAATAAAAATAATATACACGTTGATCTTATTTGTGCATTAACCTTAAATCCCATCGACAAAAAAATGCTATCTTCATTATCAAAAAAGGAATTGTATTTTTATGAACCAGTTCATGGATTTAATACACTAGCAAGCCGTGTTGAGAGAGAATTTCCTAATTTAAAAATTAGAGTATTTACATATCGTAATGATTTATTAGGAAAATGAGATGTTGAAAGAATTAAAAAAGAGAATAAAATGGATCTAGATACATTCTTTAAAGAAATACATGGATAGATTGGAATTTTAAATGAACAATAAAGAAGAAATTAGTCCATATAAGGGTAAGAATCATCTTGAAGAAGACTCTAAAAAGGTAGTTGAGTTTAATGAACTTTTAAAAGAAATTCGAGAAGAAAAACCTAACTCTGTTATAGACTCATTAAGAAAAGTTTATTCATATTCTAAAAAAATAAAAAAATCTAAGATTCCATCTGATATTTTATGGTTTATTTTATTAAAATATTCTGTTGGAAAATATTATACTGATGATTTTTTATTAGAAAATGATGAAATTAATAGTGATTTTTTTTGAAATAAAAAAAATAATCAAGTAGTTAGATTTGAATGAAAAAAAAATTCATTTATAAGAACAACAGTTATAAACAATAATAAAGATGATGAACATAATGAAGTTATTTCAAGCGCTGTTAAAAAAAGACTACTGTCTAAACACTTTAAATATAAGGTTCAAATTGTTTCTAGAAAGCCACTTATCTATGGGACATTAGAAAGCTCATTAAAATCACATTATATAAAAGTCGGCATCAAACATGATTCTAGAAAAATAGTTAAAAGAATTAATAAACTTTTAATTTTTGCAAAAGAAAAATCATTAGAAGATTTAAAGAAAGCTGATGTTTACAATTACAAAGTTATTGATTTAAGAGAAACAAAAAACTCTTAACAAAAAAATGGAAGAATATTTCTTCCATTTTTTATTAATTGTAACTGTTGAATTTATAACCTATCACTAAAACATTTGAATTTATTTTTTATTTAATGCTTATTATTTATGATAAAAGTATTTAAAAATATAAATCCAACTATCTTATTTTAATTTTTTAAAATTATTAAATAGATTATAAACTCATTACATTAATGATTAAGAAAGGTTATAATAATAACGACAATATTTTCTATTTATTAACATAAATATATAACCAGTTAAAAGGAAATATTTTTTGAAACAATTGATCTTTTTTATTAAACTGGCATATATAAGTTATATTATGCATATTGTTTATATTTTAAAAATATTTTATGTAACATTAAGAAGACGATATCGCTGCGAGGTAAAAAATGACATTTGATATGATTGATATTAAGATTATTAGATACTTGTTGGACAAAAAAGAATGAGATTCTATTAATCAAATAATCGATGAGCTTAAAATTTCAAGGTCGATCCTTGACTATCATCTTCGTCATATTAACCAATTTCTAACCGCTCACAAACTAACCAACATATACTTAACTGATAAAAATATATTAGATAATGAAAAGATAACAAACATATTCAATAAGTACATAAGAAAAAATAAATATTTATTTTTAAATTCTAATAACAGAAGAATTATAATATCAATATTTTTAATATTTAATAATTACACTTCCTTAAGTACCCTTGCTGATTTTCTTTTTGTATCAAAATTAACAATATATAATGACATTAATAAGATCAATGAGGATTTAAATTTTTATAATTTCAAGTCTGTAAAATTAGTTTCATCTAAAAACGGTTATTCAATATTGGGTAATATCTTTGATATTCACAATCTTTTCGCTAATCAAGTTGTAACCTTTATAAACAATGATAATTCAAACCTTCTTATAAATTTTTTAATTAATAATCTTAAATTCGATGACTATGGTATTTTAGAACAAAGCAATTTAACTCATCAAAAATTATATGAAAATATTTGTTTATCTGTTGATGAATTATATGAAAATGTAAAATACATTGAATTACAAAAAAAATCAATGACATTAATTTTACTTTTTTTACACATTAAAAAAATAGATTACAATATTAAGGGTGAAGAGGAAATAAAATATATAAACTACGAACAAAAATTAAAAACTTCATTGTGATATTATCACTCAACAAAAATATTTAACAATATAGAAAAAAGTATTTGTATTTCTTTTAAGATTGGTTTATTTGAAAAAATCCACGTAGCATATTTAATATCATCTTATTTAACAATAAACATTGAAGATATTGACGCCAATGATATTATAATTGCAAAAACTATAGTTAATAGATTTGATACATTCTTTATTAAAAATGGGTTTACACTTTTTGATAAAGATGAGAATAACTTATTTTATAAATTTATATTATGAATTATAACAAGTCCATTCTCAAAAGTATTTTTCGACAAACAAATAAATGAAAAAATAAAAATATATCGAAAAAAACAACATGACCAAATATACTTAAAAAAATTTAGTGAGATATTTATGATGATTTCACAAGAATACAACCTTGAATATAATAAGGTTTTTTCACATATGATAGATCTTTATTATACTTCAGTTAATACAATTCCATATCTTTATATCGAAAGCAATGAAATTGTCCTAATTACAAAATCAAAAGGTGCACAAATCACAAACACTTACTTAGCTCTTAAAAATATTCTTGGTAAACAAAAAGATATACAAATTGTTAGCATCTATTGATATAAAAAAAATATTGAAAAATTTAAAGATAAATATTTAATAACAGATGTCCTTGATTATGATGGAATAAAAACAAAATTTAAAGACAATAAATTCTTTTTCAACAATTAAAACTACAAGCAATAAAAAAATAAAAAATTATTTACGTATGTAAATTTTTTTTTGCCTTAATTGTCTTATGTACTTATTTTAGATATAAGTTATAATTATTATTAAAAAAAATTAATATAATTTATAATTGCGCCAATTAGAAACAAAAAATTTATATGTTAATATCAGGTTGAGGAGGAATAGAAAAAATGAATAATAAATTTGTCAGAACTGTATTAGGAGATATTAGCCCTGAAGAAATGGGGGTTGTGGATTGTCATGATCATTTAATTAAAAATGGCGGACCTGAAATGAGTGAACATATTGATTTTTTAATGATCGATATCGAAGCTGCAAAAAAAGAATTGTCTCTTTTTGTTAAAGCTGGAGGAAAAACAATGGTAACAATGGACCCACCAAATGTTGGTCGTGACGTTAGTAGAATGTTAGAAATTGCAAATCATTTTAAAGGAAAAGCTCACATAATTATGGCAACGGGATTTCATAAAGCAAAATTTTATGATAAATATTGTTCTTGGTTAAAAACAGTAGATGAAGATAAAATTGTAGAAATGATGATTGCAGAAATACAAGAGGGTATGGATATTCATTCATATAATGGGCCTGTCGTTGAAAGAGTAAAAGCAAAAGCTGGGATTATAAAAGTTGGAACAAGTTATGGTGTTATTGACCCTCTTGAACAAAAATCAATTAGAATTGCTGCTAAAACCCATATTAAAACCGGGTGTCCAATTTTAATTCACACACAGTTGGGAACTATGGCTTATGAGGTTGCGATAATGCTAATCAACTTAGGAGTTGATGCAAGTAGTATTATTTTATCTCATCTAAATAAAAACCCTGATAAGTACTATTATAAAAAAATATGTAAATTAAATGTTTTTATTGCCTTTGATGGACCCGACCGTGTTAAATATTTACCAGATTCAACATTAGCTGAAAATATTAAATGATTAATTGATAATGGCTATCAAAAACAAATTCTTCTAGCAATGGATGCTGGTAGATTCTATTATCAAACATCATACTCAGAAACTAAAGGATTTAAAACTTATGGTATATCATATATGCTAACTCACTTTGTTCCCTTGCTAAAAGAAATTGGTGTTAGTCAAGAACAAATAAATGATATGCTGATTAATAACCCACAAGTAGCACTAGCGTTTAAGAAAGCAAAATAGCACTTATGAAAAATAATGATAAGGAAAAAGTAATAAATGATTTAGAAGAATGAGATGCTGGTGTAAAAAATAAAAACAAAAAATTAGAAAAAAGAAAATTTAACATTTATTTGCTCACTGTTGGTATATTTTTACTAATTGCAATAGTCACTTTTGTATCTATATGTATCGTTCAAAATAAAACCGATCTTATAAATACTGTATTTTATACATATTTAATTAATAATTTTCTTGCAGTGCCATCATTGCTAATTGGTTTAATAATCTTCTTAGGTTATCTTTTACAAAAACAACCTTTTGGAGATGCGTTATCTGGTGGTTTTAAGGGTATTGTTGGTTATTTAATTCTTCAATTGGGTTCATCATTTTTAACAGGAATTTCAAAACCACTTATGGTCACTTTTGGAAATCTAATTGGTTCAAAATGTGTGATATTGGACCCTTATACAGGATGAGCGGATGTCCAACAAAAAATGGGGACTGCTGTTTCAATAATTAGCTTTGCCGTTTTAGTGGGAATGGCAACAAATATATTGTTAGTAGCTTGTAAAAGATTTACAAATGTAAAAAGTATTAATGTTACAGGTCATATTATGTTTCAACAAACAGCCTGTTTAACAGCAATATTATGATTTTGAGTATTTAAAAATATTGAAAATACATCTAGTAGACAGTTATTGACAATTTTAGCGACAGGTATATTAATAGGAACTTATTGAGGTGTATTTTCAAATCTTGCTTTTGCTCCAACACAAAAAGTAACAAAAAATGCAGGGTTCTCAATTGGACATCAACAAATGTTTGGTATTTGAGCTGCCTCTCAATGTGGTAAATTATTCTCAATTAATAATAAAGAAATAACATCAATTGAAACCTTTAATGTAAGTAAAAAAATGTAAATATTTCACGATAATATCTTTATTTCCTCAATCTTGATGTTTATATTCTTTGGAACATTATTTACAATTATTAGATGTAATGATATTAAAATATGAAATCAGATGGTAACTAGTATAGGAAATTATAATTTCTTTCCCAACCAAGTTTGATTAATTCAAATTGTTGGTTTTATATTTACTATAGTTGCTTCCATTCAAATGTTGATGGTTGGAGCTAAAATATTTGTTGGAGAGTTACAAAGATCTTTTATCGGGATTAGTGATAAACTGATTCCAGGTGCTATCGTTGCTATTGATATTGCAGGGTCATTCTCCTACTCAGAAAAAGCTGTGACATATGGTTTTATAAGTGGGGCCATCGGAAATTTTATTGGAATTGGTTTAGTAATTCTACTAGGTCAAGTAATAAAGTTAAATGCCTTTCAGGTAGTTGTTATGGTAGGATTTATCCCAATGTTCTTTGATAATGCTGCATTTGGAATATATGCAAATTCAACCGGAGGATGAAAAGCTTGTCTTGTTGTTCCATTTATATTTGGAATAATTGCAGTCTTTGGAGCTGTTCTTATTGTAAAAACAGCTGGAAGAACAGATGAAATATTTACAATTGGTTACAATGGTATGTTTGACTGAACAACAATGTGGTCTATTTATATGTCACTATTGACAATTAACAATACACTAAGTTATATATTTATATTTTCAATTATAATTATATTCTTAATAATTGCTCAACTTACAACAACAGAAATAGGAAAAAAAACCAAATTTAAAAGATTTATTACTAGAAATAAAATTGCTAATTTAGAATCAACAGATATCAAAAAAGAAGATGAATTAAAGAATAAAGAATAGAGGTAAAAAAATTATGATAAAAATATTATGTGCATGTGGTAATGGAATGGGAAGCTCAATGTTAATAAAAATAAAAGTTGAAAACATTGTCAAAGAACTTGGCTTTAATGCAAGCGTAGATACAGCATCAATTTCTGAAGCTAAAAGTATTGTTAATGGATATGATATAGTACTGTGTTCTACTTATCTAGTGTCTGATTTAACACATACAAAAGCAAAAATAATTGGTCTTGATAATTTATTAGATGGTGATGCTATAAAAAAAGCTTTAAAGGATATATTTTAAGATGAATGATTCAAACATTGACTTTTTAAATTATTTAATTGAAAATGATACCATTAAAGTAAAAATAAAAGCAAATGATTGACAAGATGCAATTAATAAGTGTTTTGAAAAACTATTAAAAAATAATGTCGTTAATAATGCTTATATTAGTGAAATAATTTCAAGCACCATAAAACTTGGCCCATATTATATTATTTGTCCAAATGTTGCAATGCCTCATGCAAACCCAAAATTTGGTTCCTTTGGTAATGCTTTTAGTCTAATAACATTAGATGAACCAGTATTTTTTGATGATAAACCAATAAATATTTTAATTGGATTTAGTGCTAAAAACGATAAAAATCACCTTGAAATTGCTTTACCACAAATTTGTGCCGTCTTTGAAAATACAAATATTGTAAATCAAATATGCAAAGCAAATAACAAAAAAGAAATAATAAATATTATCAATAAAATTGACTATAAAAAATATTTAAGATAGGAGAAGACAATGAATAAACCATTATTACAAATAGCTATGGACAATCTAGAATTAACGTCAGCGCTTTCTATATTAGAGGATGTAGGAGAAATTGTTGATATAATTGAGGTTGGGACAATCTTATTATTAGCAGAAGGAAAAAAAAGCATTAGTATAATTAAAGAAAAATATAAAAATAAACTTATACTTGGAGATGCTAAAATTGCAGACGCTGGAAACATTTTGGCAAAAATGTTATTTGAACAAAAAGCAGATATTATTACAATTATTTGTTGTGCAGATATAGCTACAATTCAAGGTGTAATTAATGAAACAAAAAAATTCAATAAAGAATTACAAATAGAGTTAACTGGATATTGAACGTTTGAACAAGCAATTGAATGAAAAAAAATAGGTGTTGAACAAGTTGTTTATCACCGTTCTCGAGATTCACAAGCAAGTGGCCGAACATGACAAAAGTCAGATATTAAAAAAATAAAAAAACTTTGTGACCTTGGGTTCAAGGTCACTATAACTGGTGGAGTTGAAATTAGTGATCTTGATTTATTTAAGCATCTTCCAATATATATAATAATTGCTGGAAGAGCTATAAGAAATAGTAAAAACCCAAGACAAGCAGCACTATTATTTCAGGAGGCTTTAGAAGAAAAATGAAAATCTTAAAAAATAACTTATTTGGTATTTATGAAAAAGCATTACCTCCTGGTGATTTAGAGGAAAAGATAATATATGCAAGTAATGCTAAATTTGATTTTTTAGAAATGTCAATCGATGAAAGTGACAAAAGATTAATGAGATTAAATATGGATGATAAATATATAGAAAAAATATTATCAATTTGTAAAAATAATAATATCTTCATTAGATCAATTTGTTTTTCCGCACAGAGAAGATATCCTCTAGGAAGTCACAACGAAAATATAAGAAAGCAATCAATAGAAATGTTAAAACAGTGTATCCTATTAGCTTTCAAATTAAATATCAGAATAATTCAAATAGCGGGTTATGATGTTTTTTACGAGGAAAAAGATGATAATACCAAAAAATGATTTATTGAAGGATTAAACGAGGGGCTTTGATTTGCAAATATTTATGGAGTAAATTTATCTATTGAGATAATGGACGACCCATTTATAAATTCTATTACAAAATACTTAGAGTTAAAAAAACGTTGTCAAAGTCCATGACTTAGTGTTTATCCTGATCTGGGAAATCTATCTGCTTGAAACAAAAAAAACACAATCATAGAACTTGAAAAAGGCTTTGGAGAAATAGTTGCACTTCACATCAAAGACACGCTAGAAGTAAAAGATGATTTTAAAGGAAAATTTAAAAATGTAAATTTTGGAGAAGGATGTGTAGATTTTAAAAAAATATTTAAGTATTTAAAAGATAAAAAATATAGTGGATCTTTTTTGATTGAGGCTTGATATGAAGACTTTCCAGACCCAACCAATAACTTAGATAAAAGTAAAAAGTTTATCACAGACATATTTAGAGAGACTGGGTGAGAATTATGTTAGAAAAACTTAAAAAAGAAGTATATAATGCAAATATGCTTTTGCCTAAAATGGGGCTTGTTACATTTACTTGAGGTAATGTTTCTGGTATTGACAGAAAAAATAATTTGGTTGTTATTAAACCGAGTGGTGTAGAGTATGACAAATTAACCCCTGAAGATATGGTTGTTGTTGATTTTAATGGTAATAAGATTGATTCTAAACTAAACCCATCCACAGATACACCAACACATATTTATTTGTACAAGAAATATTTAGAATTGGCAGGAATATGTCACACACATTCAATTTATGCAACAAGTTGATGCCAAGCTGGAATAGACTTACCAACCCACGGAACAACACACGCTGACAATTTTTATGGAGATATACCATGTACAAAGCATTTATTAGAAGAGCAATTTGTAAATTATGAACACGAAACAGGTGTAATTATCTATGAGACCCTAATAAAAAGAAACTTAAATCCTAAGATAATGCCTGCTATTCTTTGTAATAATCATGGGCCTTTTACATTTGGAGATTCTCCGGGTAAATCCGTTGAAATTGCCAAAGTTTTAGAAATTGTTGCCCAAATGACATTTCAATCCTATCTTATAAATAAAAATAATAACCAAATAAATCAAACTCTCTTGGATAAACATTACCTTCGAAAACATGGTAAAAAATCTTATTATGGTCAAAAATAGAGTATAATAATTATTTTGTGAAATAAGAATTTATTAGCAAAAAATATAAATAATTCCTTAATCCTATATTAAGTATAAATATAGTTTGTTAAGCATCAATATCTTTTTATTTTATAACTCAAGATTTCATAGAATAGGGAAGCTAAGTGTATTTTTTTATACATTATCTTCCTTATTTTGTATTTTTAACCTAATTATTTACAAAAATCCAATTTTAAACAAAGCACCAAGCATTATAATAAATAATATGTAATAATATCATTTTTTTTCATCATTTTTGAATAAACTACTATAATTATTTTGATTATATTAGATTTTTCTCACTTATCAATGAAATATTAATTAAAAATTTCAAATATATCTCAAAGATCACATATTATTTATTTTTACATCGTTAAAAATTAACAGTCAAATACTATAATTATGGGTAAAATATGAAAATCTAATATTTGATAATGATATAATAACATTGGTTTCAAATGATTTATAGTATTTGACGATAATTTGACAATGTTATCTACTTAAATGTTTAAATTTAGTAATAACTATTTATTACTCTTAAGTCGCTGAAATAAATTTTAAGTTCATTTATAAATAATGATAAATATATTATATTTTATAGTTGATTTGTGTTTTTGGGTAGTTTGGTTTACAATTTGTTAAAATAGTAATATTATTTTTCTTTTGTTTAAAATTTTTCTTGATTAAAATTAAATATTAATTTTCAATAGTAATTTATTTGGCTATATTAAATAATAATCTTTAAATTATTTGGAAACATTTAAAATTATAGAGTTTTTTTTACAATTTATTATAAAAAATCTAAAAAAAACTCTAATAAATAAAGAAAATATATTATAATATAAATATATAATGTTTATTTTATTGTTTTGCCCATACACATATTAGACTAAAAATATATGTTAACTATAATTTACAACAATATACTAAAGAAGGATAAAAAATGAAAAAATTAATAATATTATTGAGTTCAATTAGTTTATTTGCTCCATCAACAACTATGTTAGTTTCTTGTTCTAAGGCAAAAAACCCCAAAAAAGAAGTAAAAAATGATGTTAAATTTGAAAAATCAGATTACACTGTTATGGTTGGAGGAACAGTTAGCGTTAATGTTGCAAATTTTGCAGATCTAGAAAAAGCTGGGTACACTAAAAATTGTAGTGTTATTATTGATAATCCTGCAATTGCAAAAAATGTAGTTTTAGATACAAAAGACAATACAGCTAATAAAAATTATCAAACACTCCAAATTAGTGGAATTGGTGCTGGAACTACAAAAGTAACAGTTAAATTTACAAATTTAACTACCATAGATGTTAAAGAAGGCTCATTTAATATAACTGTTAAGGATTTTTCACAATATAAAGTTACTTGAGATACAGACAAAAAAACAATCAAACCCACAGATCAAAAAATAAAAGTAGGAAATTTACAAAATTATCAAGAATTTGTTGATATGAACTATAAAAATTTTACAATTAATATGAAATCAAACGATGATGGTGCTACAGATATCAATCTATTGCTAAATGGTTGTGAAATTGAAAAAAATGGGGATATATATCTTAATGTTTACTATCCACAGTTGCCACCTTTGGGTAAAGAACAAAAAGAATACACTCTTGGCACAGTTACTTTCACATTATTAAACACCTCTGCAAATTACACATCAAATACTGGAGATATTTCCTTTAATCCTTTTGGGGGAGTGAAAAGTTTTACAATAGCAAAAGATCCTAATAAGGATATTAATTTGGAGGAAAGTGCAGGTTATAATTTTACTATTACTTTCAAAGATGATATCCCTGCCATTGGTGATATCCAGAAAAATGATGCTAAAACAAACATAACTTTTAGTGGTAGTAGAGATGCTAATTTTTCAGCAACTTCAAGTTATTCTCCAGGATCAGACGGAAAATCTTTTACTCTTACTCTTAAATTTAAAACCCCATCGATAAGTTATGCATCAGGGAATATTACAATAGATATTCGTTTTAAATCAGGCGTTTATGTTTATTATGCAAATCAAAGCTTTAAATATAGTGCAAATAGAGTCAGTCCTGGAGATAAATATGATAAACCTTCAGATGATGTCACAGCATATACTAGTAAATATCCATCATCTACTAATCATGCATTTAGTGATTGGCAAACAGAAAAGCCTGCAGCCCAATCTATAGCTATTACAACAGCAGCTAATTTAGATGCAATTACAAAAGCTGGATATAAATATAAAGATACATTAACAATTGCAGGTGGTTCTTCTGCAGATGATAAAGATTATTATACTTGAAAAGATCTTAACGGACTTGATCTTTCAAAATCAGAAAATGCTAAAATATTTAAAGGCTTAGATTCAAAAACATCATTTTCAAAAATAAAAGCTTTTTCAATTAATAACATCTCAGTTGGTACTGATAATAATTTAACTTTAAATATTAATAAGTTAACAGAGCAAGTAACTGAAGGAACAATTCATTTTGTTTCTAGATTTTATGATGAAGTCGGAAATGTATGTTGTGCAACAGCGGTTTTTAATTATTCTGCATCAACCCCAATAGCAAGCGATGTAAAATTTACAAGAGGTTCAATTCCATATGCTGGCCAAGATGGACCAACAAATCAAGGAGATACATTATCTAATTCAATTCATTTAACAGATGATGATCTTTCTTTTGACTCATTTATTGTTTCTGCTACTGATGATCCTAATAAACTAGCAGATGCTACAATATCAAGTGATAAAACAGATATATTAGCAGTTGAAAATAAACTAGAAAATAAAGATGGTGTATATCATATTAAAATGAAACTTATCGGCCAACAAGGAAAAGATGTAGAACAAGGTAAAGTAACATTAACACTAATAAGTGGTGGGAAAAGTCTTACATTAGATATTTATTATGGAACATACGTTGGAAAAGATGCTAGTTCGGGAAATTATGCAATTTCAAACACAGAAACTTCTGGCTCTGTAAATTATTTTGTTAGTAAAAATGCTTCAAATAGATCAGTTGATGTTAATTATATAACAGATTACAACATAGACAGTGCTCCTAATTTAGAATTTGCCGATGGTTATAATTACTCTGGTAGTGAGTCACCATTTAAATATCACGATACACAAAATATGGTTGGAAGTGTTACTTTTGATGGGGATATAGATGTAACTGGACGAGGAGTTATTTCTGTTGCTTGAGGAAATAGAGTTATTGGAAATATATTATTTAAAGGGGCTGTTAACTATACTGCAAATAACGATAATTCCTCTGAAGCATGCGGTGTTATAAGTGAACAATATGGGGATTTTGCAGCTAATGCTGCAAGAATATCAGAAAACAAAGAAATTCATTTCATGAAAGATATTCAAATATATGCAACTACAAATATTGGTACTGGTATTGGATTTATAAATACAATTACAACAGGTATTATTGGTCAAGTAAATGTTGAAGGTGGTATAACTGTGTCTTCATTTGATTCAAACACATTAAATTTACCGGCTGGAATTATATTTTCAAAAAGTTCATCCTCTGAGAATCCGTTGGGATTTGATAATCTTGAGGGTCTTGAAATTAAAAATAGAGTATTGATAAATGATTATAGTAGCCATTTTGATCTTAACAATACTGCTATAATTTGTAATTATGATGAGTTTTATTCACCACATGCAACCATAAAATTTGATGATAGTGTTGGCGTTGTTTCTGGAATTTTTAGCCCCCCTGGTTTTCTAATTTCATCTGTCTCAAACACATCTGAATCCTCTAAGATTTTTGCAATTAACAATGTTGATATTAATTATTTTAATACAAATCGTTATAACAATGTTGATATTGTTAAATTACAAACAGGCGCTGGAAGTATTTCTAGTTTTACCTTTAAAATTGGAGATAAAAGTAAAACATTTTCCCCTTCAAGATATTCATCATTAGCAACTTTTAATTTGGCTGAATGGAACTAAAAGTCTAAATGTATATAATTATTTAAAATGTAGATAATCTTTATTCAATTATTGTTTAATCTCACTTTTCTAATGAATATAAATTGTGGTTCATCCCATTATTTTTAAAGTGTAATCATTATAATCTGCTATAGTATGTCGTTAATTAATTTTGCAATGGTCATTTTGGTCTTATTTTATTCATTATCTCATCTATATAAAAACTATTATGAAAATCAAGATTTATATGAAGAAATATACAATAATATATTTAGATAGTTATTAATTTAATTGTTCCTTGTTATACATATCGTTTACTATAATTGGGTATTTTTCCAATCTTCATATAAATATACCACATTGGGAGTTGAAGAAATAAAAAAATTAATGATATTATTGAGTTCAATTAGTTTATTTGCACCATCAACAACTATGTTAGTTCTTGTTCTAAAGTAAAAAATCAACAACAAAAAGTGATGTCAAATTTGAAAAATCAGATTACATTGTTATGGTTGGAGGAACAGTTATCGTTAATGTTGCAAATTTTGCAGATTTAAAAAAAGGTGGGTACACTAAAAATTGTAGTGTTGTTATTGATAATTCTGCAATAGCAAAATTTGTTGATACACAAGCAAATGAAACTAATAAAAATTACCAAACACTTCAAATTAGTGAAATTGGGGTAGGAACTACAAAAGTAACAGCTAAATTTACTAATTTGGAAACCATAGATGTTGAAGAAGGAACATTCAATATTACTATTATGTCTTTTTTACAATATAAAGTTAGTTGAGATAAAGGTACAAAAGCAATTGACACACTAAAAACGAGAATAAAAGTGGAAATCTATATAATTATCAAGAATTTGTAAAAATGAACTTTAAAAATTTTTCAATTAATATGAAATCAGAAGATGAAGGTAGTACAGATATTAATTACTACAAGGTTGCGAAATTGAAGATACTGGAGATATATACCTTAATATTAACTATTTACAATTGCCAGCTAATAATACCAATGAACCATACACTTTTGGAACAGTTACTTTTACATTATTAAACACCTTTGCAAATTACAAATCAAATGAAGGACATATTTTATTCACTTCTTTTGGGGAGTGCAAAGTTTTGAAATAGAAAAAAAGATCCTAATAAGGATATTGATTTGATGGATAATGCGGGACTTGATTTTACTATTACTTTTAAATCTATTATTAATATTAACGATATCCAATCAGAGTCACCAAAAATAACTTTCGGTGGCGATGAAATTTAAAGCAACTCCAAGTCATTCTCCATGGTCAGACATCAAATCTTTTACTTTTAATATTAAATTTAAAGCCCCGTTGATAAGTTATGCATCAGGAAATATTACAATAGATATTCGTTTTAAATCAGGTTCTATAGTTTATTATGCAAATCAAAGTTTTTACATACATTACATACAGAGTGAACCGTGGAGATCAATTTGATACTCCCTCAGATAATGACACAACATATACTAGTAAATATTCTACTAACGCATTTAGTGATTGGAATGTAGAAAACCCCAAAGCCCAATCTATAACTATTACAACACCAGCCAATTTAGATGCCATCACAAAATATGGATATAAATATAAAGATACATTAACAAAAGCAGTTGGTTCTTCTGCGGATGATGATACAGATTATTATAGTTGAAATAATCTAAAAACCCTTGATCTTAAAAATGCAGATAAATCTAAAATCCTTAAAAACTTAGATTCAAAAACATCATTTTCAAAAATAAATGCTTTTTCAATTAATAACATTTCAGTTGTTGATGATAACAATTTAACTTTAAATATTAATAAGCTACCAGAAAAAGTTACAACCCCGGGAACAATAAATTTTGTTTCTAGATTTTATGATAAGGTTGGAAATGTATGTTATGCAAAGGCGATTTTAAATTATACAGATTCAAATGAGTTTCCTTCTAACAATTTAAAATTTACAAGAGGTTCAATTACGTATGTTGGTCAAGATGGACCAACAAATCAAGGAGAAACATTATCTAAATCAATTTATTTAACAGATGAAGATCTTTCTTTTGAATCATTTATTATTTCTGCTAATGTTAATAGCAAACTAGAATATTAACAATATCAAGTTATAATCCAGATATATTAGTATTTTAAAATAATTTAGAAAAAAAGATAATAATTATCATATTAAAATGAAAGTTGTTTGTCAACAAGAAAAAGATATAGAACAGGGTAAAGTAACATTAACACTTAATTTTGCAGATGTTAAAATTTCTTTTACATTCGATATTTATTATGGAACATATGTTGGAAAAGATGCTAGTTCGGGAAATTATGTAACGTCAAACACAGAAACTTCTGGTTCTACAAATTACTTTGTTAGTAAAAATGCTTCGAATAGAGGATTGATGTTAGATATTCATACATTCATAATATAGATAGTGCTCCTAATTTAGAATTTGCTGATGGTTATAATTATTTTGGTAGTGAATCACCATTTAAATATAATAATGAGACAAATATGTTTGGAACTGTTACTTTTGATGGAGATATAAACGTAACCGGACGAGGAGTTATTTTTGTCACATATGCAAACATTATTTATGCAAACATCTTGTTTAAAGTAAATGTTAATTATACTGCAAATAACGACAAGTCTTTAGAAGCGTGTGGTGTTATAAGTGAACAATTTGGAAACAATAAATTTAATGCTACAAGAATATCAGAAGACAAAGAAATCAAATTTAATAAAGATGTTAATATATATGCATCTGCAAATGTTGGTGATGGTGTTTTTTTATTAGTATAATTATAATAGGCATCATTGGTCAGGTGAATGTTGCTGGTTCTGTAAATATCGGTTAAAATGACGGTGATTCTTCTTTAGTTGTTCCAAAAGATGTTGGAATTATTTTTTCAAAAAACTCTTGTACATTACCAAATACAGGAATTAATAATCTTAAAGGCTTAACTATTAATGGGTCTGCAAGTATAATTGATAAAACTGATACCATAAATTATGAAAATAGTGCTATAATTTGTAATTGTAATAGGTTTTATTTTCCAGATGCAACCATAGATATTAAGGAAGAAGCCAGGTTTGATTCAAATGGAACACCTGGGCCGCTAATTTTATCTATCTCATTTCCATCAGGTTCTGGTGATATTTTTGTAATTAAAGAGGTTAAGGTTGGCTCTTTATTTGTACACGATATTAATACTATTGTTGCCAAATTACAAACAGGTGATTTTGCACCTTTTAAAATTCCAGTTACAATTGTTTATTTTCATAACGATATCTCGCCATGAATGTATTGATCGTTAACTACATATACGTATCAGTATTGATCTAATCTACGTTACCTAAAATTTTTTAAAATTAAAAATGTATTATTTAATTATTGTTTAATGTATCTTAATCTTTAATTTAAAATGATTATAAGATAATAATAGAAGGAAAAGAATATTAATTAATTACAGTTATAGTGTGTATAATTATGTTAAAATATTATCTATTTTTTCTATATAGAAATTTATAATACCCTCGAATATACAATTTAGTGATCTAGAATAACGTGTAATTAAGTTTAGATAGATGTATTGTATATTTTTTTATAATAAAAATTAGCAATAAAAATTTTCTCAATAAAATTATAATGTAAAAGTCTATTACAATATTTTGATATTAAAAAATAACTATATGATAATTTTTCTAGATTGCAAGAAAAAGCTTATAATTATTATGATAATATTATTATTGTTTCTTAAATGCAATATAATATATATTAATTTTAGAATAGGATTGTACTCTATTAATATAGTAAAACACTATATAATTATATGATATAAAGAATATTTATTAATTTTTATAAAAAAAATTTGCATATTCACTCTATATTATCTTTGTTATAATTTTTTGTAAAAATTTGACATACATAGAAACCGATGGATTATAATATAGGTAGTTAGTTTTATCAACACTCTTTTATTATGATTTATTATACTATAACAATTTATAAACAAATATATTTTATATAAAAAAATAGATTATGGGAGTTTAAGAAATGAAAAAATTAATGATATTATTGAGTTCGATTAGTTTATTTGCTCCATCAACAACTATGTTAGCATCTTGTTCTAAAGCAAAAAACCCCGAAAAAGAAGTAAAAAATGATGTTAAATTTGAAAAATCAGATTACACTGTTACTATTGGGGGAACAGTTAGTGTTAATATTGCAAATTTTGCAGATTTAGAAAAGGGCGGATATACTAAAAATTGTAGTGTTGTTATAGATAATTCTGCAATTGCAAAATTTGTTGATACACAAGCAAATGAAACTAATAAAAATTACCAAACACTTCAAATCAGTGGAATTGGTGATGGAACTACAAAAGTAACAGTTAAATTTACAAATTTAACAACTGTAGATGTTGAAGAAGGAACATTTAATATAAGTGTTAGGGATTTTTCACAATATAAAGTTAGTTGAGATACTGATAAAAAAACAATTGACCCACTTAAACCTGAAATAAAAGTAGGAAATCTATCTAATTATCAAGAATTTGTAAAAATGAACTTTAAAAATTTTTCAATTAATATGAAATCGGAAGATGAAAATAGTATAGACATTAATTTTTTGTTGAATGGTTGTGATATTAAAGATAATGGAGATATATATCTTAATGTTAACTACTCACAATTGCCAAAATTAGAGGAAGGTCAAGAAGATTACAAACTTGGTATAGTTACTTTTACATTATTAAATACATCCGCAAACTACACATCAAACACTGGAGATATTTCCTTTAATCCTTTTGAGAAAGTTAAAAGGTTTTCAATAACACCAAAAGTTTCTAAAAAGGATATTAATTTGGAGGAAAGTGCAGGTTTTGATTTTATTGTTACTTTTGACACTGATATTCCTTTTAACGATATTCAAACAGAGGCTGCTAAGCCAAAAATAACTTTCAGTGGTGGTAAAGACCCAGATTTTATAGCAACTTCAAGTTATTCTCCACAATCAGACAGCAAATCTTTTACTCTTAATATTAAATTTAAAACTCCATCGATAAGTTACGCATCGGGTAATATTACAATAGATATTCGTTTTAAATCAGGCATAACAGTTTATTATGCAAATCAAAGTTTTAAATACATTGCGCATAGAGTAAGTGCAGGAGATCAATTTGATACTCCCTCAGATGCTCAAACAGGGTATACTAGTAAATATCCATCATCTTCTAAATTTAGTGATTGGCAAACAGAAACACCCAATGCCCAAGCTATAACTATTACAACATCAACTAATTTAGATGCAATTACAAAAGCTGGATATAAATATAAAGATACATTAACAATTGCAGGTGATTCTCCTACAGATGATAATACAGATTATTATAGTTGAAATAATCTTAAGACCCTTGATCTTAAAAAATCAGAAAATGCAAAAATATTTAAAGGCTTAGATTCAAAAATATCATTTTCAAAAATAACAGCTTTTTCAATTGATAACATCTCAGTTGTTGATGATAGTAATTTAATTTTAAATATTAATAAGTTAACAAATAAGGTTGCTGACGATGGAATAATCCATTTTGTTTCTAGATTTTTTGATGATGTTGGAAATGTATGTTGTGCAACAGCGATTTTTAATTATACAAAATCAAAACCTATACCCGCTAATAATGTAACATTTACAAGAGGTTTAATTCCGTATGCTGGCCAAGATGGCTCAACAAATCAAGGAGAAACATTATCTAAATCAATTCATTTAACAGATGAAGATCTTTCTTTTGACTCATTTAGTGTTTCTGCTGATGATAATGCTAAACTAGAAGGTGCTACAATATCAAGTGATAAAACAGATATATTAGCAGTTGAAAATAATTTAGAAAAAAAAGCTGATGGATATCATATTAAAATGAAGCTTATTGGTCAAAAAGGAAAAGACGTAGAACAAGGTAAAGTAACATTAACACTTACAAGTGTTGTAAAAAGTTTTACATTAGATATTTATTATGGAACATACGTTGGAAAAGATGCTAGTTCAGGAAATTATGCAATTTCAAACAACCAAACTTCTGACTCTATAAATTATTTTGTTAGTAAAAATGCTACAAATAGGTCAATTGATGTTTATTATTCAACCACATATAAAGTAGACAGTGCCCCTAATTTAGAATTTGCCGATGGTTACAATTACTCTGGTAGTGAGTCACCATTTAAATTTCATGATGCACAAAATATGGTAGGGGATGTTACCTTTGATGGCGATATAAATGTAACTGGAAGAGGGGTTATTTCCGCTTCTTGAGCAAACAAGATTTATGGAAACGTATTATTTAAAGGAAATGTTAATTATACTGCAAATAGTGATAATTCTTCTGAATCATCTGGTGTTATAAGTGAACAATATGGTGATTGACAAGCTAATAGTGTAAGAATATCGGAAAATAAAGAAATTCATTTTATGAATAACGTTAAAATACATACATCTATGGTTGTTGGGGCGGGTGTTGGATTTATAAATACAATTACAACAGGTATTATTGGTCAAGTGAACGTTGAAGGTTCTGTTGAACTTAATTCAGATTATACATTTACACCAAAATCAGTTGGAATTATATTTTCAAAAAGCTCATCTTTAGAGAATCCGTTGGGATTTGATAATCTTAAGGGTTTAAAAATTGAAAAAGATGCAAAAATAATTGATACTGGCAATTCAACTAATGTTAATAATAGTGGTATAATTTCTAATAATGATGAGTTTTATTCTCCGGATGCAACTATAGATATTAAAGGAGAAGCTAGTTATAAATTTCCTGGAAAATCTGGACCCCTAATTTCATCTATATCAAATACTTCTAACACAGAAAAAGTTTTTGCAATTAAAGAGGTTAACGTTGGTTCTTCATCCTTTAACAACAATGATATTGTTGTTAAATTACAAACTGGCGCTGGAAGTGTTTCTGATTTTACAGTTAAAATTGGAGGAAAACTTTCAAATTTTGATTCTTATAGATACTCATCGTTAAAAACATTTACATTTGACCAATGGAACTAGTTCTGCAATATTTACCTATTTTGTGTGTCAAAATAAATTTTAATTTACTGGGGTACATAATATTTATAAAAAATAGAAGTAAATAAGATATGATAGGTATAATTCAGTAACCTAAACCTTTCTTATTTTATTTTCTAATTTATTCCTTGTTTTTCTCTTATGATATTCAATTTACTTTTTTTAAATTGCCATAATAAAAAACTTAAATATACAATAATTTTTGAATAAAAATTAATAAGAACATTATTGATTTTTATTTTTTTTATCCTCCAGTAAACTTATATTCCCTTATGCTTATTTAATATCAAATTTTTTATTTTATTATTTTAGTATAAATTATATCATATAATTGAATTATTTCTCTAGCCATTAACATAAGTGTTTGTGTTGATAACATTTGGTCTTCTGCGTGTAAGAATAAAACAGTTGGTGTGTGCATAATTCCGTTTGCCTCATCAGTTATTACATCCATATGTTTTTTTTCTGCTTCAATCATTAGTTTCTCAGCTTCATTGATTTTATCAAGTGCCTCTTTAACATTTTTTGTTTTTTTCATAATTGAGATCGCATCCATCGCAATTGATTTAGCCTCCCCACAATATGAAATTATAAAAAATGATATTTCTTCAAAATTTATTTCCATATAAAACCTCCTATATATCAACATTGCTACCTAATAAAAAATACAATAAGTAATACTTAATTATTCTACAAAATATCTAACATTTTTATATATATTTTCTTATATTAATTAAATATTTTAAATTAATGTAATACTTTTTATTTCGTGTAGTACTACATATAATATAAAAAAATGTTGTACAATAAAATATAATTGATATTATATATTTATGAAAGGAAAAAGGTAATATGAAAAATAAAGATAACCAAGAGACAGGTCTCAGAGCTAAAAAACCATCATTTTTTATAAAATTTCAAGATGGTTTACAAAAATTTGGTTACAAGTTAGGTTCTAATAGAATTTTGTGTTCTATGAGGGACGGTTTTGCTGTTGGGGGTGTTGCTACCATGGGGGCAATTTTTCCAGCAGTTTTAGCAGTTATTTTCTTTAATAATGCAACATTGATGGGAAAAATTAATGGAATACACGATAGTAAATTTATGTTATGACTTACAGACTATATTTACCCATTTATGTTAAGTATACAACAAGTAGCAACTGCTGGAGTGGCAATATATTCACTAGTAGCAATTGCATATTTTATGTCAAAAGCATTTGTAAAACAAGGTTCTGTTTTAACATCAACATTACTTACAATTGCTTGTTGATTTGCATTAAACCCATTTGGAGCTTCATGATGTGGACAAATTCAACTACCGTGAAAAGAATTTTCTTATCCTTTTAGTGAAATTGGAATAGAAAATATAGGTGCTAATGGACTAATAATGGTTATGGTTGTTGGTATATCAGCCCCATTATTTTATTCTTTCTTGGTAAGATGTGAAAAATTAAGAATTAAATTACCAGATACTATACCTTCTGCAATTGCTGATGTCATATCTAGTATATTAATTATTTCAATTATGTTAGCTTCATATGCATTATTTGCATGAGCATATGCTGTGATTGCCTATTTAGCAAATATTAAAGAAGCAGTTACTGCCGCTGATGGAACTGTAACATATTATTATGTAGATAATATATTTACATTAATTAACAAAAAATTTGGTGATGGAATTACAAGTGTTGCAACAAGTCCATTCTTCTATGGTGTGCTTGCATTTATGGCAACATTTTTATGACTTTTTGGGGTTCACGGAACAAACATTATAATCCCATTATTTACAGTTGTTTGTACGCCATTACTAATCACAAATATCTATTTTTGGTCATATTATACTAGTGATGCTGTACAAGGTTTTATAAATGGTAGTCCGGGAACTAATCCAAATGATGCTTATTATGACCTTGTTCACCACCTAAATCAAAAATATTGAGATACAATTGGTATTTTAAATAATGATACTGTTAAATATCTAATGGCAAATAAAAATTTCAAAAACCTATTAGGAACGCAAACTGGAACAGATGAATTTGCCAAAGCAATAGCTGCTTGTTTAAGTGATACAGACCCAAGATTCCATCAATCATTAATTGGATTTGGAAATTCTGTTTTAGGTAAAAAAGGAACAGACCAACAAGCAGCCGCAGCTGCTTATAGTGCTATATCTGGAGTTTTGAAATTGAAATCAATGATCGACCCAGTGAAAGGTATTAATCTTGGTCAATATGGATATCATAATGGAATATTATTAGGACCAGTTATTGGTTTAGGATTTGGTGGAACTGGAGATACTGGAGCTTTGACAATTGCAATTCTATTATTTTCAAAATATAAACCATATCGAAAAATAGCAAAAATTGAGGTAGTACCTGCAATATTTAATATCAATGAACCATTAGTATTTGGACTACCTATTGCATTTAACTTTGTTTGAGCAATTCCATATTGTTTATTTACAACAATCTTTGCAATACTTATTACTTACCTACCAAAACTACATATTGTAAGACCAGATGTTGCAACATCAAATGCATATCTTCCATTATGATTGGCAGGTTACTTTAATACAGGAATGGATTGAAGGGTATTACCAATTGGGTGTATATTAGTATCAATACAAATATGTTATTATTCTATATTTATATTTGGTGCAGAAAAATTCTCAATCAGCATGGTTGCAAAAAACAATGAAATGACCTATGAAGAATACATGGAAAAAAATCCAAATCTATACTACAAACACAGTCCATTAAAAGCTTTATTTTCAAAAGAAGCTAGATTGGAAAATAAAGAAGAAATCAAAATAGAAAAAGATTAAAAGCTGTTAAAAAACTAAAAAATAATTAAAAAAGAGAGGTATAAATGAACAAAAATAAATTTCCAGATAATTTTTATTGAGGAGCATCAACTAGCGCATATCAATGTGAAGGTGGATGAAATGAAGATGGAAAAACACCAGGTATAAACGATATTATAGAAAACACACCCCAAAATTCAGAAATATCTGATTTTAAAATTGCTTCTGATCATTATCATCGATGAAAAGAAGATGTGGCTTTAATGGCAGAAATGGGACTAAAAATGTACAGGTTCTCAATTTCTTGACCAAGAATAAACCCAGCTCAAGGTGTATATAATGAAAAGGGTTTAAAATTTTATGACGACCTAATTGATGAACTAAAGAAAAATAATATTGAACCGTTAGTAACAATGTTTCACTTTGACACACCAATATGATTACAGGATATGGGTGGTTGGGCAAATAGAATTGCCATTGATGAATATTATAAATATTGTGAGGTTTTGCTAAAAAGATACTCTAAAAAAGTAAAATATTGGCAAACAATAAACGAGCAAAATATGTATGTTTTAGCAGCGGCAGTTATTTCTAAAACCCCAACCCAAGCAAAAGATGCCTGACAAGGTAATCACCATATGAATCTTGGTCAAGTAAAAGTTATAAAATTATGCCATCAAATAACAGATTGTAAAATTGGTCCCGCACCTAATATATCAGCAGTTTATCATGAAACAAGTAATCCAGAAGACAAAATTGCAGCTCAAACATTAGATGCAATCAGAAATTGAATGTTTTTAGACCCATTATGTTATGGAAGATATAATTCTCTTGCAGTTAATTACCTAAAAAGCAAAGATTTAATGTTTAAAATTGAAAAAGGGGATTTAGAACTTTTAAAAGACCCTATGTCAAGACCAGACTTTATTGCAAACAATTATTACTGTTCTACAACAGTTAGAAAACCAAATGATGAAGATTTAAAAATCGAAAAAACTGGTGACCAACATAACATCAAATCATCTTTTGGTGCATTTGCACAAACAAAAAATAAGTTTTTAAAAACAACTCAATTTGGTTGAGAAATAGACCCTATTGGTTTTAGAATCACATTAAGAGATGTTTGAGATAGATATCATTTACCAATTGTGATTACTGAATGTGGAATTGGATGTAGGGAAAAATTAGATAAGGATGGTAAAATTCACGATCAATATCGAATTGATTTTTATGAAAGTTATTTAAAAGAATTGGCAATAACAATTAATGAGGGAGTTGAAGTCTTTGGCTTTAATCCATGAAGTTGCTTTGACCTTGTTTCTACACACGAAGGAATGGAAAAACGATATGGATTTATTTATGTAGATCGCGGAGAATTTGATCTTAGAACTCTAAATCGCTACAAAAAGGATAGTTTTTTCTGATACAAAGAATTGATTAAGAATAATGGTAGCAACTTATAATAAAAATAGTAGTATAATATAAATGGAGGAACTAAATTATGAGAAAAATATTATTAGCGTGTGCTGGTGGAATGAGTACTTCAATTATTGTTGGTAAGATGAATAAATATGCATCTAGCCAAGGTATTGAGGTTGAAATCAAAGCATTAGCTGCAAATGAGGCTCTTGAAAGACTTAAAGAAGGTTGAGAAATTATATTACTTGGCCCACAAGTTAAGTTTTATAAGGAACAGCTTGATGCAGAAATTAAAAAAGAAAATTTAACAATACCAGTTTATGTAATTCCCTTCCAAGACTATGGTTCTGCTGACGGAGAAGCAATATTAAAAATGGCATTTAAGTTACTAGGAGATAAATAATTTTTATGCTAAAGCTTGCATTTGATATTGGAGGGTCAGCAATCAAAATAGGGTGGATTAATAAGGATTATAAAATAATAAAAAGGGATAGAATTGAACACAATGGCTTGCGTCTACAATTTGACGAAGTTGTTAAGGAAATTGAAGATTATATAGATAAGCAAGATCTTAGCCAATTTTCAGATATTTGTATTTCATCACCTGGTGCAATTGAAAAAAAGACTGGAAAAATACTAGGTATTAATGCAGTTCTAAATTCTGTTGGAAAAAGTTATGTTAAATCTTTTTCAAAAAAATATAATCAAAAAATTTATTGTGAAAATGATTCTAATTGTGCAACATTAGCTGAATTAAAAATAGGAAATGCTATTGGTGTTGACAATGCTATTATTGTTGTTGTTGGGTCTGGTGTTGGTGGTTCTCTAGTTATTAATAAACAACTATATAGAGGTTCTTCCTATTTTGCTGGTGAGCTTGGATTTGTATATGAAGGAGAAGTTTCAGAAGATATTAAAAAAATGTTCCCAATGATTAAAGCAAAAGTTGGTAGCTTTTATGGAATGTATTTTTTATGTGCAAAATACGAACACTTAACAAAAACTAAAAAAAATGGTGAGCAAATATTCGCTCTTTATGAAAAAGATAATATAGCAAAAGAATGTGTTGATGAAATTATTTTTGGATTAGCAAAAATCATTTCAAACGCTACTGCTGTAGTTGATCCAAGTCTAGTTTTAATTGGGGGGGCAGTTAGTGCGAATGATACCTTTTTAAGATTGTTAAAGAAAAAAATAAAAATTATTTATTTTGATAAAATGGTTGCTAATGGTAAATTTAAAGTTAATCGTTGTAAATTTGGAAATGATTCAAATTTATTAGGGGCAGCACTTTTGGTTGAGGAAAGTTAGATTGTACAACTTTATCCATTAAATTAGCATTTAGATACTATAAAAATGAAATAAATTCTATTTCATTTTTTTTTTTTTTTATTTTAGCAACTATAAAAATAATTATCGTGTTATTTTTTAGATAACTTAGCTAAAATTGCACTGTATATTTCATAAAATATATTTGTAAGAACAACATGTCTTGTTATATTTGAACGATCAATTTTTTCATTTTCAATAACAAATTTTTGAACAGATACTCAATCATTAAATTTTTCTAATTGTGCTGTAGTTGTTATCGCAAATATTTTTTTACCGTTTTCTTTTGATAAATTTTTTAAAATATATTGCTCAAATGAATCATTATCTCAACCTGTCAAAACAATCAAGAATAAATTATGTTTAATTATTTTTGATTGTTGGAAATAATCCTGAGAAGTATAAACATTACAATTAATATCTAAGTTTTCTAAATTATCTCTTAAAAACTTAGAAGCCTGAAAACCTTGGAATGATGATAAAATATTTAATTTATTTTCTATAATTATTTCATCCACCAACATTTTTATAAAGGGAATGTTTTTTTTGATTAATCTGAAGATATTTCAATTAATAACTGCTTCTTCATTATCGTCATATTTAATGGCTTTTCCATTTATTTGTTCAATTGCATCCTCAGATTCAATTATAACTCTAAATGTAAGTTCCCTATATCCAGATACACCAACTTTTTTTGAAAAATTTGTTATTGTTGATAGAGAACAATAACACATTTTTGCTATTTCTTTTTCTGAAGGAACTTTTTTTTTCGCTATAAGAAAATCCATTATTTTTAATGCTATTTGATTATATATAGGATTATCGCTGGATTCAGATATTTTTTGTATTTTTTTAATTATTGATCCCATTTATCTCCTAGTAGTTGTTAGATATCTTTTATATTTTAAAATAACTATTTTTGATACTATTCTTATAATAACATATTTATCATTATTATATTTATATTTTTATACATAAATATTTATAAATAACAACTCTAAGTAGATCGGTTAATCTAACAATTAATTTATTTAAAAATCACAATATTGTTTTTTTTATTAAACTCTTTAAAAAATTACTTTTATTTTATTTTTTGATATAATAAGTAGAAGTATTGATGAATGAATTCACAGTTTTTAATTCAATATTCTACTAAAAAATTAAAAAGAAAGGGAAAAATTATGGAGCAAAAATCATTAATAAAGTTAGAAAATGTTACTAAGAAATATAAAAATGGTAATGGTATTTTTGATATTAATTTAGATATTTACGAAGGTGAAGTTTATGGTTATTTAGGACCAAATGGAGCCGGAAAATCAACAACTATTAGACAAATCTTAGGATTTTTAAAACCGCAAATTGGGAAAATTACCATTAATGGTTTTGATGTGTGAAAAGATACAAGAGAAACACATAAAATAATAGGATACATTCCAGGAGAAATTGCTATGATGGAATTTATGACAGGAACAGAGTTTATTCGTTATAACTTTAACCTCCATAAATTAACCGATTGATCAAAAGTTGAAAATTTAATTAAATTTTGAGAATTTGATCCCAAAATTAAAATTAAGGCAATGTCAAAAGGAATGAAACAAAAGGTTGGTTTAGTTTGTGCATGAATGCATGACCCTAAAATTTTTATTTTAGATGAACCTACATCAGGTCTTGATCCTTTGATGCAAGATAAATTTATTAATCTAATTGAAAATGAAAAAAGAAACAATAAAACAGTCATTCTAAGTTCACATATTTTCCAAGAAATTGAAAAAACATGTGACCGTGTGGCGATAATAAGAGCTGGAAGAATTGTTTCTCGTATCGATATGAAAGAAATAAAATATCATGATAATAAAAAATTTGATGTTCAGTTTGTAGATGCTAAAACTTACAAGGAATTTAAATCATCGGTTGCTGAAATATATGGTAGAGATGAAAAATGAAACTCTATTAAATTTTCAGTCAAAAACGATAATATTGATAAATTTATCAAGGAAATATCAAAATTTAATGTTAGTTTTATTAGAGAAATACCATTTACATTAGAAGAATACTTTATGAGATTTTATGAAAAGAATTCAAAGGATATGGAGGAAATTAAAAATGTTTAATAGTTACATATTTTTAAAACAACTTAAGGGTAAATGATTATTTATTTTGGTAGTTAATTTAATTATTATCTTATTGTCTATTCTTGTTGTGTTTGTACTTAATACACCTTTAGATAAAAATAAGCCAACGCCAGATATTTCAACTGTTGATGCTGCATTATCACAAATTATGGAGAATCAATTTGCTTTAGCATTGTTAGTTTCTGGGTGTGTTCTAAGTAGTTTCTTTATTGTTAGAGAAATTTATACTTGTTCTATGACATATATTATATGTTCTCCAGTTTCAAGAACAACCATAATTTCTACAAAAATTATATTTATGTTATTTTCTATTTTATTTGGTTATATTGTAAATCTTATTATTGTATCTCCGTGTGTTGCATTAACATCAAAAGATACTGGATTTACTATCGAAAATTATATATTTAAACTAACAGGTTTATATATATTTGGTCTATTACTTTCAGCGATACCATTCTTTGCAGCTGTTGCAACAAAGACATCAACAATGGCATATGTTTTTGGAATTGGTATTCCTGTTGCTTTCAATGTTGCATATATTATTTCATTGGTAAGTAGTGATATGAACTTCTTAAAATATATTACATTTTACACTTTATTCATCAATCCATTAATGGAGGATAAAAATGCTTGAAATGCAGAAATACCGCCAGCATCTAAATGAGTTGCCCACTACCTTGTCCTTTTCATAGGATCAGCTGGATTATATATTGGTTCTGCAATTGTATTTAAACACAAAGACTTACAATTATAATTATAATGTATATAATTAAAATACCATTAGGTATTTTTTATTTTATTATTAAACGATAATTTTAAAATACACCGATAAGTATATTTGTAACTTGTATTATTATTTAAAAAAACTCCACTGTGCGATAGTGGAGTTTTATATTTTATATTAAATCTTCTTGATAATTGTTTTTAAATGTTCATTTTCTAACTTAATTATTTTATTAAGAAAATAGTATATACCATTTTCAGCTATTATATTTTTTAACATTATTGATTGTTCATCTTCTAAATTAAAATAAAATAAACAATTTTTCAAACTTATTAATAATGTATCACACAATAGATTATTATCTAGTGCATAAATTATTGGTGATATAATTCTCTCATTTATTTTTAGTTTGTCAATAGGATTTCTACCAACACGGCTTAATTGGTCATTAATTTTGTTGTTTGAAAATCTAGATATTATGTTTTCTCCATATTGTTCAAGATATTTTATTTCAATATTATATTTTTTAGATATAATTTGTGATATTTCTTTAATATAATTTTTAGCAAAATTAATAGTGTCCATTCTTTGTAATGCTGGTCTACTATTTTTATGTCCATAAACTTGTCAATATTATATCGTTGTCATGCAATTGAAGAATGTAATCCGTTTAGCATACACATTTTTTTATAAATATGTCCATCTATATTATTTACATATTTTATATTTAATAGTCTTTGAATTTCTTTTGGCCACTGATATTCATTACAAACTCATTCAAAAGATTTTTCACTTCTAATTATATTTGAATCTTTAAAACTTTGAGTTGGTATAATCCTGTCAACTAAACAATCAACAAATGTTATATTTTGATTTTTATTTTTAATAATATTTTCAAAGTAAGAAGAAACCTTGTAACCATTTTCACAACACATAATAACAACTTTTTTCTCAATATAAATTGATGCTTTTTTAAACCAATTTATTAAATTCTTTAGGTTCTTTTTACCAATTGATGTTGTTATTAAATCTACTTTTTTTAGTAAATATAAATTATCTTGATAAAATATTTCATCTAATTCAAAAGCTTTATAGTTATCATATTTTCTAATTTCATCTTGTTCGCTTTCTACATATAGAACTTCATATTCATTCGTATTTTTTAAATGATTGATAATATCTCTATCAATATCTAAAAAAGTAAAATTTATATTTTTATTGTAATCAAATAATGTTGGATAAATAAATCCTTTTCCAATATTTCCAGCCCCAATATGAATTATATTCATTTCTCTTCTTCTTTTGTAAAATTGACCAATTTTTCTTTAGTGGGGTTGTTTAACATATCATTAAAAAAATTCTCATTCATTGCATTAATTGCAATATTTTGTAAAATATCTATTTGTTTATCCTCTCTAATTGCTAGTCCTACAATTATTTGAACACTTTCACCATCTCATTTAATTGGTGAGTTTATGTGTAAAATTATAATTAATGAATCATGTAGAAGCATACTTGCCTCATATGTACCATGCGGAATTGCTATAGAATACCCAATGCTAAATGAAGACATTTTTTCTCGTTTATGAATTGACTTTATATAATCCTCTGGAACATTATATTCTCGAAAAATATCAAACACTTTTTCTAAAGCTTCTTTTTTATTTTTAAAATTACAATTTAAAAATATTTTTTCCATTTACATTACCTGCCCACCTGTTATTTTTATTGATTGACCAGTACAATATGATGCTTTTTCTGATATATAAAATGATAAAACATTATAAACATCTTCGAATTCACAACCTCTTTTTAACGGTACTTTAGCAATATAATAATCTTTAACTTTATTTTCGGCAATATTTAATTTTTTAGCATAAGCTGGTATTAATGACTCAAACATTTGGGAATTTAATAGGTTACCAAGCATTAAAGCATTAACTCTAATATTGTGTTTGGCCAGATCAAGTGCTAATGATTGGGTTAAACCAACTCCGCCAAACTTAGCAGCAGAATAACCAGCATTAAACATTGAACCAACACACCCAGATTTAGAATTAATTTCTATAATTGAACCCTGAATATTATTTTTTATCATATTTTTAGCAGTTTCTCTAGCTAATAAGAAATAACCAACTAAGTTGACATTTATACACTTCATAAACTCATCATAAGTAAAATCTGTGATTTTATTTGAATTTGCATAACCAGCATTATAAACCAGGGCATATATACTACCAAATTCTTTTTCAATTATTGCAAAAGCTGATAAGACAGATTGCTCATCTATTAAGTTTACCTTTATTTGTTTTATATCTGGTGATTCTTTTTTTAATAATTCTAACGATTTTTCATCATTGTCTAAGACAATGATATTGTAATTATCATTATATAATTTTAAAGCTAAATATTTACCTAGACTTTTTGCACCACCAGCAATAATTATATTTTTTTTATCTGTTTTTTGCATCTATTTTTTTTCTCCTATCTTTGCGCTTTTAATGTTTTCATAAAGTTGATCATACACACCAGGGCCCATAAATTTACTAATGATGTAAATATAAGAATTAGGTGCTTTTTTTATAGCAAAATCTTTAAAGTTTTTCATTGTAACAACTACATCATATTCAGATGTTAGGTTTTGTACAGCTACATTTGTAACTTTAATATCAAATTTATTTTGTTTAACTCATTTAGCAATGATTCCAGATGCCATAGCACTTGACCCCATTCCAGCTTCACAAGCCACAACAATACTTTTTACTTTTTCTCATGCAAATGAGCTTTTTTCTGATTTTTCTTCAATGCTTTCATTGTTACCAAAATCAATTCCTTCATCTGTAATTGTAATTTTTGAATCTGTAGATTGACCTTTATTTTTTGAAACAATTAACATAAATGAAGCAATAACAAAGGCAACACCAGTTCCAACAACAAAAGCTAATAAATTGATTAATAGAGCATGTACTCCTGGTGATAGGGCAATCATTGAAATAATTGAACCAGGACTTGGTGTGGCTATTGTACCACCACCAAAGTATGATGTAATAAATTGAGCAGATACAACACCAGCCATTGTTGAAAGGACCATTTTTGGTCTTTCTAAAATAAAGACAAAGTAAACTTCGTGAATTCCACCAATAGTGTGGATAACAGATGACCCTAGTGCGTTATATCTACTTTCATTTTTTGTAAATATAATATATGCTAACAATAATCCTAAACCAGGTCCTGGATTCGGATCAAACAAGAAGAATATACTTCTTGGATCGGTAACTCCTTTAGCTTTTTGCATTGATATCTCATTATAACCAATTGGTCCAAGAACACCATGATTTTGTGCGTTATTTAGAAAACTAACTTTAACTGGTTCTGTAATTATTCCCATTAATGGAGCAATTCATTTATTATTTCCAAATAATGATATTGCTTTCATCATTGTTCATGTAATACCTCACATAACCCATCCTCAACCAAAGAATGTCACTAGAGCTAAAATAATACCAAATATTCCAATTCCAAAGTTTTTAACCAACATTTCAAAACTTTTATTGATTCTATTTAAATATAGTCCTTCAACTTTTTTTAAGAAAAGAGCAGATAGGGGACCAATAACCATAGCTCCAATAAACTGATTTGGTGAATCTGGGTGAGTTCCATCGTTCATAAATATCTTTGTAGAATATATTCAATCGGTTCCAACTATTGTTCCAACAATTACAAATGTTGCAAACATTCCCCCTCTAATACCATAAATTAATCTACCACCATTGAATGCAATTAATATTGGTAGTAATCATTTAATTCCGGGACCAACTAAAGCTCCCAACATTGGACAGTCAAACCATCCTAACGGTTTTTTGTTTACATCATCATACAAAAACATTGCAGTTCATAATCCTCAGGCTAATAATACACCAACAGATGGTAATATCATTCCAGCCATAAAACTACCAATTCTTTGTAGTCTGACTTTTATTGACTTAGATTTAACACCATTTTTTAAGTCAAATCTAGTCGCTTCTATTTTTTCTTCCATTTTTTTAACCTCCACAAATATTATAGCACTCTTGTAAATATTTACAACAAATTGTAAATATTTTTTGAAAAAAAATATTTTATTTTACATTTGTAAATATAATTAAATTCTAATTTTTTATGATAATATATAGTAAACAGTTGGTTTTATATAGGTTTTCCTATCATTTGTATTAAAAATTATGCCAAACTGTCTAAAATAGACCAAGGATTGGTAAAAAAATGAAACATGAACTTTTAAAAAAAATTGAAGATATTTCCATTGATGAACACGTAGATAAAGGAACTAGAGACATTGCTAAGTTTTTTTTAGATAATTTTAGAAATATTGATAAAATATCAATAACCAAAGTTGCTGAGAAATGCAACACAAGCCCAACAAAAGTTACAAGATTGTCTGAGCGAATTGGATTGAAAGGATTTTCTGAACTAAAATTAAGATTATTAGATATTTCTAACTCAGTAATAATTGATGGAGATTATGTTAATGTCTCTGAGAGAATAACGAGAAATAAGGATGTTTTTTTTGATAAGTATATAGATATTCATAAAGAATCCTTTAATAATCAATTTTTATATCTTAAAAATAAGGATATGAGTAAATTTACTACAGCAATTAATAAAGCAAGATTTGTTTATTTATTTGCTTTTAATCTTTCATATAACATATCAAAAAATTTTGTCCAAAGATTGCGTTGATATGATATTAATATTATTTCTGAGTGTGATCCTGTTTCAATTGACACTTATATTAATAAAATCTCAAAAGAAGATTTAGTCTTTTTAATTTCAATTTCTGGAAACAATATGTTAGTTACAGATTTAGCAAATAGGTTACATGGACGAACTGATTTATTTGGTATTGTTGATTCTTCTTGTAAATTTAAAGACAAATTTAATGATTATCTTCAATTTGAGACAAATGAGATAAAATTATGAAATATTAACTCTATTAAAGCTCAACTTGTTATTCAATTATTAGATTTTATTTTTGTCAATTGAATTGTAGCAAGATAGGGCATTTTTTTCGTTTTTAAATTTAAAATATAGCCAATGTTAAATAAAAAAATCGCCTAATATATTAAAAATTTGATAAAAAACTAAGTAGTTATCAAATGAGAAAATAAAATTGATATACTTAATTTTTTTTTTAAAAAATAGAGGTGTATTGAAAATATATAAAATTGTGTAATAAAAGTATAAATACTTGCATAAAACAAAAATTTGAAATAATTTTTAGACAAATTTAAAATTTTTTAAACATTTTTAGTAAGATTTAGAAAATTTGTTAAATATTACCATTTTATGAAAGTGATATATTATAATACAGTTAGTAAAAAGAAAAAAAACTATGTGCTTTTTGGTACATTCAACATCACTTAATATCTTTATTTTGGATATGTATATAAGGAGTAAACTAGTTATGAACAAAATAACAATCTCAAACATTTCTAAATCATTCAAATCTAAAAAAATATTAGATGATTTAAATATTGAATTTGTTGAAGGTAAGGTATATGGTTTATTAGGGCTAAATGGATCGGGAAAGACTACACTTTTAAGAATAATATTTAATGAAGTAAAACAAGATACCGGTTTAGTAAAATATAATAATAATTTATTAAATAAAGACATTTATTCTTTTATGTATTATTATCCAGAAAATGATAACATTCCGCTTTCAATTACTATTTTTGATTATTGAATTTCACTTTCGCTGCTAGCAAATGTTAATAAAAAATCAGTTTTTAATATTATAGAATCGAGCAAAGAACTTCTCAAAGGAATAAACTATAAAAAAACGATAATTAGAAAACTGTCTTCAGGTCAAAAGAAAATTGTTTCTTTGATATCTTGTTTTATTTTGAAACCAAAATTTATTTTTTTAGATGAACCAACAGCAAATCTTGACAAAAATAATAAAGATATTGTGTTAACAGCAATTAGAGAGTTCAAAAAAAGAGGGATGTGTGTAATTGTTGTAACACACCTATTTAACGAGATCGATAATATAATAGACCAAGTTATTATTCTAGATAAATGCAAAATAGTTTATAACAATATAAAGGACCCAAATATTTCTACCGGGGATATATTTAATCAATATGTTAAAAAGAAAGATTTGGATATTTACTTTAAAGAGTGAGATTTGATGTAATGAAAAAAATATCTAAAATTTATTATAATGAACTTAAAATAACTATTAAATCTAAGTCAGTCATTATTGGATTTATTATGCCAATAATTTTAAAACTATTTTTTACAATATTATTTTCATCATTATATAATAATTATGGTTTAGATTCGGGGAATATAAATAGATCGGGTTTTTATTATATAACTAGTGTTATTTTAATATCTATTTCACTAACATCCTTTATTGGTATTAGTGTAAATAGAGTTTTTTGAAACAAAAGGGATGGAAATACTTACAAATTATTTCTTAACTATGGCTATTCTCCACGTGAAATTTTCTTTATAAAGTTGTTAGTTATTGTATTGCTCATAGTTTTATTACTATTTGCATTAACTTTTATTGGTGTTATTTTTCTTTTTGGATGAATTGGAAAAGATGCATTATTTGCAAATAGATTCTTTATTTGTGATTTAATGTTTTATCCAATTATTATTCTTATTGTATTTCTTATATCTATGATTTTAATGCCTTTATTTAGTAATGCAAATTTCTTTGTGTCTGCATTATCAATAATATTTATTTTGATGGCATCGTTTTCTACTTTTGCTTTTTCAGAATCTGTTAGTTATAAAAAACAAGATAATGATATAAAAACCACTTCTTTAAGAACCTTTACTAAAGATGACGTAATGGGACAGATTTCTAATGATGAAATAAGATTGCAAATTTATAATGAATTATTAAAAAAAGAAAATAAGAATTTCTTAGAAAAAACAAAAAATTTATTAAACAATTTTAATTCGGTTTTTCTTAGTGAATATATTACTGATAATGTTGCAGAAAAATTTGTTGGTACAGAATTGAACTCTACAATGAGGAGATTAATAACTAACTATTATAAAAATGAATATCATTTATTACAACTACCAACTTCACCAATGAATTACTTTTATAAAATTTTTAAAAATACTAGGTTACCTTTGATAGATAAAATAGTATCGATATATCGTTATGAAAATTTATGGTCATATACTTCTAAAAATTCTCTATTTGTATACCCAAATTTGGAAGATTATAATGGCAGTTTGGAAGATTATTTCCATTATTATGAAAAATCTTTATGTTATATTTGTTTAATTTCATATAATCGTTTTGAAAATGTTAAAATCCTTGATGATGAAAATATAGATAGTATAGCAGTAAATGATATGTCGAGTAAGGTAGATTTGTGGTCTTGGTTGGACCCACTATTTCAATTGAACAACTTCTTATATGGTATAAATTATTCTAATCCCTATCTTGATAACGCTCTAACATTACATTCACCAATTCCATCCCATCTTAGATGTTATGAGTATATTTCTACTACATCAACTGATAAGTCAAAAAATAATAAAATAACGATTAGTGATAGCAAAAATAAAATTTTTATTCAATTTTTTGTTTGGTTAATTATTCTTTGTTGTCTTATTATATCTACAAATTTTAGATATTCTAAATATATTCAACAATAAATTAAAATGTTAAATAGTTGATAATAACAGATGTTAAAGTATATTTAATTTATTGGAAAAATATTAAGCACCTATCAATTTGTTATTTAAAAAAGGGATAATAAATAAAAAAATCTAATCATAAGAATTTATTTAATTACCCAGGGCTTTTAACATTTATTTCTTTACCTTGAAGAACTTTAAATTCTAATAGGACTTTTTGTATCTGTTATTGATATATAAAGGCTGTATATAAATTTTGCTATTTTAAAAGATATTTATAAGATAAAAAGTATTTTTGTCTATCTCATTTATGATGTAACTTATGAATTTTTCATAAGTTTTTTAATGATTAGTATCATAAAACTAAAACAAACAAGATTTAATGATCAAAATTAGATTTAATTTTTTTATTTTATTAGATATTTACCTTAAAAATTTCTATAGTGATATTAATTATCAAAAAATAATTATTTGATAAATCTAAACCTAAATAAATAATTTATTTATACATGTAAGATGTTAATAATGATAAAAAAATTTTAATTATTTCCTATTTCTTAATTGTTTAAAAAATATTATATTATATTCTATATTTACACAATCTCCTATATTTAATGTATAATATTTAAAAATGAGGTAATGGAGTGAATGCAAAATTAAAATACAGTATTCTAGGTACAACAATAATGTTTATATTTATATTGTTTTTTAATTTCTTTTATATCTCATCTAAGTCAAGTAGTGAAGTTAATAAAATTGATACAAATAAAAATGTAACTATGTTAACTTTTGATGATGGTCCGGGAGAAGCAGACCTAAAAATTTTAAAAATTTTAAATAATAATAATATTCATGCAACATTTTTTGAAGTGGGATGCAATCTTGCTAAATATAGATTTTCCGATAAGTTTGAAGAAGCACACCCTGAGTTAAAGAAAAATGAAGAGTCAGTTGAAGATAGTAAAAAATCAGACTCTATAACAACGATTGTACAAAAAATTCTCAATTCTGGCAATTTTATTGGCAATCATACCTATAATCACCAGAAATATGTTAATAAAATATCATCTTTAATAGACGAATTAAAAATAACAAATATGTTAATTAAAGAAGTGTACAAAGAAAATCTTGGTGTTGATATATCCTCCAGTCAAATTCCAGTAAGGATGCCATATTTACAATATTTTCCTGGCGTCGAGTATGCATTAAAACAAGCTGGAAATAGTTATATTGCTAGAGGATATCTTGGTACTGATTATTTTGAAAAAGAAGCTGGGGTTGCTAAAATTTTAACCCAATATGAAACACATCTAAAAAAAGGAATTATATTTTGTTGTCATTCAAAAGATTATGCTCAAGAGTGGTTACCATTATTAATTGAGTATTTAAGAGATAAAAACTATACTAAATTTGCAACATTTTGACCAAAAAACTTAGATAGTAGCATTAGTTCTTTTAAAGAGAATTCTTACGAAAACTATGGAAGGTTGGTTAAATAATGAAGTTAACAGCTTTGGAATGGCTAAGTTTCTCAATATACTTTATATTCATCTTATGCGGATTTATATATTTAATTTATTGGTCAGTATCGAAATGAAAGTCTAAAGATAGCAATTTAACATATTATATTTCCATAAATTTATCTTTAAGTATATTTTTAATAGCACTATTAACATTATTTGCTCTTACATATTCTCTTTATATAGGTCTCTGATGGCAAATAAATTTATCAAAACTTATTATATCATTACTAATTGCTAGTTTAATAATTATAAATTTATTTTTAGGTGATAAATACATTACATAGGATTATCAGAATAGGAGTTATTATGAAAAAAAGTATTTTATTAACAAACGTCTTAGTATCTACAATCTTTATTTGTAGTCCGTTTTTAACATCTTGCTACTTTGATTATGGTGTTAATCTATCAGAAATTAGTGATTATGATTGAAAAAAAGAAGAACCTTATTATCAACAAAACGATGGAACTTTACGCGAAGATGACAATTCTAATGAGGTTTCAGCTGATGACATTAAATTTGAGAATAATGACAACGATAATATTGTTTTTGATAATAAAGGTTCATTTATGGATTTGACTAAATTCAACACCTATTATAAAAATCCCGATTCAATCAAAAAACAAACACCAACTGGGGTACCTTTAAATAAAACTTTTTTGCCAAATGGTCAAAAAAAGATGCAGTATTCAAAAATCACTCCAGATAAATTTTATGATACAATCAACACATTAAATAGATGAGATTATAACAAAGATAAAGATGCTAAATATAACACTTCTCGAATACCTTTACAACCATCGAAAAAAACAAAGAACCACTGGGTAAACAATCAATATGATAAAGTAAAAGAAATGAACATGGGAGTACAAGTATCTTCCACAGCAAAACAAAGTACCATTGTTGGTTCAAATCGTGCATATTCAACTTCGTTTAATGAATATCAATATAATGACATTGACATTGCTTGATCTGGTTCAATAAGTGAGGGAATAATTACACCACCTTCAAGAGAACAAACAGACAAGGCACATATTAATGGTACAAAAATGTTTGGTATTGTTTATCTTGATGGATATTATGGTCTTAATAGAGAATCTACTGCAGGACTATTAACAAAAGATAGTAGTGGTAATTATTTGATTGTCAATACATTAATAAATATGGCAAAGAATATGAAGTTTGATGGATGATTTTGAAATAATGAACCAAACGGTTCACAACCAAATGGTAGTGTCCTTGGTTATGACGTTGTAGTTGATATTTTAAAACAACTAAGAAATAAGATTTCAACAAGTAATGATGAGGACATTAAGAAATTAGAAATCGTAGGCTACAAAAATGATGGTACACTTGGTTTTGATAACACTGGTTTACCTATTAATGATGAATCAAAACAAATTAAAGAAAATACAGATCATTTTGTATCCGATTTTTATACATTTGCCAATGAAAATGGAAATTACTTTGACAAATATTATAAAAATTCACCTGATTTTGACAAACGATATAATGTTTATGGAATGTACAATTTAGGTGGTTGAGTTGATAGCAAGATTTGATATGACTCTAATAATTTAGGAACAAGGGATTTTAGAGATATTACAAATTATCCAGCTAAAGATGGTAAACTATTAAATCCCGATACATCTGTTAATGAATATAAATCTGGAAATGGTTTTTCATTTAAATCCAGAGAATCATTTGATGAACCAAATAGTAAGTTAACAACACCTCAACAATCATTATCATTATTTTCCTCTCAGACACCATCTGATTTGGCGTCAGCAAAAGCCCATATTAACGATGAACACAAAGTGCAAACAAGTGAAAATGATAAATTTGCTCTAACATTAACTAACGATTATAGCGATAAAACTTATACTGGTGTACATAAATCGTTAGCAAATAATGATGTTGGTCTATGTGCTTACCCTGAAAATAAAAAAGTTTATACTGACAACACTGACTATAAAAAATATAGTTTTGGAGTTGGAGATATTGTAAGTGAAAAAACAACAATAACAGATAACAATCCTTTCTTTAGAACAAATTTCTCAACCGGACAAGGTGTAAAATATGCTTCTCTTGATCATAATAATAAGAGAGTTATTGCAAATAAATATCCTTGAACAAACGAAACTATTGCAGATGTTCAACCAACATACAAATGAATGGTTGATGACCAATATAATAGCACTAATAAAATTTTAACATCTGTTGATGGTTTTAGTGGTTTTTATGATTATGATAATCCGTATCTAAAAGGAAATTCTATTTGCCTAGGTGGTAGTCTAACCGAAAAATATTATATATCTCCAGCAAACTGGATAGCTGATCATAATTATACTTGGTCTATATTAGGAACAAACTATTCAAATGATAATCCTAGAAAAGTTTCAATAGTTTATAAATCAGATAATTCAAACGTTATTGATCCAAATAACGTTAATATTTCTGCTAAAAAACAAGGTGATAAATCATCTTGAGATATTTCAAAAGCTACTGATGTAAAGATAAGTGATACTTCTCACACTTCACTTGGTGATGGTTGATGAAAAATAACTGCTACAGTAAACGCTAATTTTGACCATTTAGGAATAAATTTTACCCCAAAATCTACTGGAAAGGCAAAAATTAATATTGGAGAAATAACTATAAGCAACCAAGGAGTTAAAAATAAAACTAATACTCAAAAACTTAACCCAAAATTATCTTCTGAATATGAAATTTTGCGCAAAAATAAAAAAAGCATGCGGCTAAATTTTGAAAACATCATAAATGATAATATATATAGTTATTATGAAGTTTACAAAACTGATGCAACAAATAAATTAGTTTTATTGGGACAAACCAATTCGGATAATTATTACATTAAAAACTTAGATAGTAATGATAATCAAATTTTTGTAAAAGCAATAAATTATGACAATACAACAGATCCAGTGATTAGCTGGTATAAATATAAAATATAAGGAGTTTCATATGATTGAATTAAAAAATGTTTCTAAAAGTTTTGGCAAAAACTTGGTATTAGATGATATAAGTTTAACAATACAGGATGGTGAATCTGTTGGTTTGGTCGGGTCTAATGGTTGTGGAAAAACAACATTAGTTGAACTATTAATTGGCCAAATAAAACCAGATAAGGGTTCGATTACATTAAATGGTTCTAAGGACACATATAAGAAAATAGGAGTCCAATTCCAAGAAGGTTATTGACCACCTGGGATTACTGGCAAAAACATAATATCTTATTTTGTGAAGAAAAAAAATATGAACACAGAGGATTTTGAACAATTAAAAAATGTTTTTAATCTTGAAGGTATTATTAATAAAAGCCTATCATCATTATCTGCGGGACAAAGACAGAGAATTAATACATTATTAGCAGTTGCAAATAATCAAGATTACATTTGTTTGGATGAAATGATCACTGGTTTAGACTTAGAAATGCAATTGCGATTAATTAAATATTTTAAAAGCAAAATTGATGAGGGAAAAACCATGGTTATTATATCTCATAGTCCAGAAGAAATTGAAACATTATGTAGTACGATTATAATTTTAAAAGATTCAAAAATATTTTATAAAAATAAAAAATCTGCTGTTGTTAGTGAATTTGGATCTGTGAGAAATATGATGTTAAAATTTTATGATAAGGAGTTGAAAAGTAATGTTAAATAAAAATAAAGTTGAGAATCAGAATAAAAAAAGTGAATTTTTAATTGAATTTAAAGATTACCTAGACTCAATAGGAAAAAATATTGTGATGTTATTTGCATCATCATTTAAATCATTGCGTACATATCTAATAGCTTTTTTAATCCCAATCGGCTTTCTATTAATGCTTATGTTATATCAAACACATTCAGGGTTAAATCAAATTAGAATTGCCCAATTAATAGGCTACTCTTTAATACCATGCTTCTTTGTTATTTTTTTAATAAATCTAACGATTGCAGAATGAAAAAGTTCAGTTTTTTTAAAGCGTATTCACACATCGGGTGTATCTAAAAGAAATTTCTTTATATCTTCGATTATTTTTGGTTTAATAACAGGGATATTAATGTATTGTGTGGGATTATTTTTTATTTATATAATTGGGATTGTTTTTATTCGTGACCCATTAGATAGTTCAATAAATTTGTCATATGCATGAAGATTATTATCATTTGAATCATGATTATCAATCATATTTGGAATGATTTTAACAAATCTTGTCTCAATTTTATGTGGAATTATCTTTAGTGGAATATGTAAAAGTGTATCACTATCACAATCGATTTCAATTTTATTTGTAGCATATGCCATTGTTTTTTCAGACAATTTCTTAAATCCAATGACAATTGCTGTTTCTAAAAACTTGGTTTTATTTAGTTATTTGAACCCATTTAAACATACTGTTTGGACAAGTTATTTACTTGGTTGTCGTTACAATGGTGTCTTTATTAAAAACTGAATATTTGATGGTTCAACTAATAGACTAGAAATGAGTTTTGGATTAAAACCATATATACCGCCATTAACATCTATTCTTTATATAGCATTGTTATCTTTTCTTGGATTATATTCATTTAAATGAAACAATAGATAATTCTATTATAATATCCCCTTAAGTAATAACATTTTTTATGAATAACCATTTTTTTAAAAATGTGATTAATATTTATTTTATAAAAAAGCAATTAAGTAGACAGAATATTAAATTTTTATTATGTATTTATTCTTAAATACTAATTACTATTAGAGTTAATTATTGTAATAAATTAATTCTTGTTTATTTTAGTGATTATAGAATAGAATATTAAATATTAAAAATAATACCCATATTATAATTTTTAATGTATCATTAGTACAGTAATTAAAAGATACTATTAAATTACTTAATTTAGAACACAAATAATTAAAGGAGAATATGAAAAAAATAAAGTTAAAAATAGACAAAGATTATAAATTACCATTTATTCTTTGTGCAATTATTTTTTCTATGAGTGTACTGGGTTTTATAGTTTTTTCTTTTGGAGATCTTGATTATAAATGTTCTGGAGCTATGGGAATTTTGATGCATAACTATTTTATTAAAAATGTTGCTTTATTTTATTTCTTATTAGGTAATAGCTCAATGATTTTTTTAGTTATTTGTGTCTTAGTTATAATTGAAACTATATTTTATAAAAAGATACCGTTAAAGTATAACTGAATGATGTGATTTATATATTTGATAATTTATGCTTATTGGTTGTATTTAAAAATAAACGGAATAATTACTAGCAAAAATTTAGAAAATGATGGAACATTGGGAAACTTTGATTTTCTTGTAGCACCTATTTCACATCAAATTGATGCAGTTGTATTATTTTTATTTGAGTTAATTGTTGTTATTTCAACAACATATTACATGAGATTTGTAATGATTAAAAATAAAAAGATTGAAATTCATGCTTATTGAAAAGATGCTGTTAAAATGATATTAATTGTAGATCTTACATATTTTATTGTGATAATTCTTAAACAATCAACTGGGAGAGGGGAATATTTTTGAACTAATTTTGAGGATATAATTGGGAAAATAAATTGAGATTCTGATCATAAATATGTAAAAAGTGTTAGTTGAACAAAAGAGTTTTTAGATCTTGCTAATCACGGTGTAAATCTTGATAATCTAAAGGCTGCAATTATTAATAATATAAATAAAAAAGGGTGGGGAAATTATCCATATACAAAATGATGAGAAATTAATGGTAATTTCTCACATAATTTACAATATTGGTATCCAATTAATATGTTTATAAAACCCGATATGTCAACAATGCCCAAGGGATGAGATATCATTAATTTTCCATCAGGTCATGTTGTAACAGCCTTTTCTTTTATTGGTTATGGAAGTATGTTTTTATATAATCGAGATGTTAAAAAAAGCTGAATAAAAAATTCATTTACTATAGTTTGAATTCTTCATATTTTGATGATGATGACAATGTTAGTTATTGGAAGAGTTCATTGACTTACAGATGTATTTTTTACAGCTTTCTTAGTGCCTTTAATGATAATTTTTACAAATTATGTCTTTAATAAAATTGAAGAAAAATATTTAATCAGAAAAAACAAAAAAAGTCAATATATAAGTTCTTAAAATATTTGTAATATTTTATTTTAATCTTGTTAAAAAGTAATTTTTTTCATACTTAATTTTATTTTTTTAATAAATAGACCTAATTTTATGATATTATAAATAAGTACCAATGTGCGCACGTAGCTCAGTTGGATAGAGCATCGGCCTTCTAAGCCGGTTGTCAGGGGTTCGAATCCCTTCGTGCGCGCCATTTTTTGAATTAATAATTATTATTTATAATAGTGGCTTAATTATTATAATAATTAAATTAATAATTATTTAATGTATTTTTAAGTAATTTTGATGTAAATAACATTTTTTATTAAATAGTGTTTTCTTATTATTTTAAAAATATTAACCTTGTCAAGTTAAAATGCTTGACAAGGTTTTTCTTTTAATTTATAATTATATAGTACTTAAAGAAAGGAAATATTAGATGGTAAAACTAAGACTAAAAAGAGTTGGTAAGAAAAAATCTGCTTTTTATCGTATTGTTGCTATTGATTCACGAGTTAAAAGAGATGGTGAATATATAGAATTAATTGGAACTTATAACCCAATTAATGGTGAAAAAAATATTAAATCAGATATTGCCTTAAAATGACTTAATGAAGGAGCACAACCAACAGATACAGTTAGAAGTCTTTTTTCTAAGGAAGGGATTTTAAAAACATTTCATGAAACTAAAGTGGCAAAATCTACTAGTGGAGAAAAAAAACAAAAAACTGTTAAGGTTAAAAAACCTGCTCCAGCTAAAAAACCAGCTTCAGCCGATAAACCTGCTCCAGCTAAAAAACCTGCTCCAGCTAAAAAACCAGCTTCAGCCGATAAACCTGCTCCAGCTAAAAAACCAACTGAAAAGCAAGCTAAAGCTAAATAAAAATTGTGTTTGATAAGTTAAAATTAATTGGAAAAATTTCAAGACCATTTGGTATTCGAGGGCAAGTAAAATTGGATATAGATAAGGAAATTTCTTTTCTTGATTCATTAGATAATAAAAAAGTTTATATTAAAAGCGATTTATCATATGAGTTTTTTTTTGTAGAGAAAGACCAAATTATATCAAAAAAAAGAATTCTTACGTTAAAGGATGTTTCTAACATTGAAGATATTGAACCGTATGTTGGTTGTTACTTATATACAATAAAGGGTGATGTTGCTATTGAAACAGAGATCAATTATCATGGTTGAAAAGTCTTGTATCAAGATAATGATTTTGGTATAGTTGTTGATGTAATATACAATGGTAAATACAATCTTTTAAAAGTTGAACAAAAAGATTCAAAATATATATGAATACCCAATATTGACAATTTTGTAAAGAAAACATTAAAGAGTAAAAAAACAATTTATGTACAAAATATTGAGGAATTTTAAACAATGAAGTATTCAATACTAACGCTATTTCCAGATTTAATTAAAAGTTATATAAAAACTTCAATTATCAAAAAAGCAATTGAACGTAACTTAATAGAAGTAGAGATAGTAGATATTAGAGACTTTTCCACCCTTAAAAATAAGCAAATTGATGATTATCAATTTGGTGGTGGAAAAGGAATGTTAATAATGATAGAACCTATTGTTAGAGCAATAAATAGCATAAAAACACCAAAATCAAATATTATCTTAACATCTCCCCAAGGAAAAACTTTTAATCAGAAACTTGCTATCGAATTTAGTAGTCATGAGCATATAATTATAATATGTGGCCATTATGAGGGATTTGATAGTCGAATATCTGCATACATTAACCAGGAAGTTTCAATCGGTGATTATGTACTTACTGGGGGAGAATTAGCAGCGATGGTGATAATTGATAGTACTAGTAGATGTGTTGATTCTGTTATTCAAAAAGAGTCATTAGAAAACGATAGCTTCTATGATGGTCTATTAGACCACGATGCCTACACAAAACCAGTAGAATTTGATGGACAAAAAGTCCCAGATGTCTTACTCTCAGGGAATCATCAAAATATTAACAAATACAAGCTTGAGTCTAAATTAAAAAATACTTATAAAAAAAGACCAGACTTATTAGAAAAAATAAAATTTGATAGCGAAAAGTTATTAATTTTAGAAAAAATAAAAAAAGAGGAGGTATAATATGTTACACAGTAAAGTTACACAACAAATTTTAGACAAACAATTAAGAACAGACCTACCCGATTTTAGTTCAGGGGACACTATTTGTGTTAATGTAAAAATTAAAGAAGGTGAAAAATTCAGAATTCAAAGTTTTGAAGGAGTTGTCATTAAAACCCAAGGTTCTGGAATCTCATACTCTGTTGTTGTTAGAAAAAATTCGAATGGTGTTTTTGTTGAAAGAACATTCCCATTACAATCACCAATTATTGAGAGCGTAGATCTTATTAAACGTGGGCGTGTAAGAAGAGCTAGAATATACTATATAAGAAAACTATCTGGAAAATCTGCAAGAATTAAAGAGATTGTTACTAAAAAAGATAAATCAACTAGCCCGGTAACTAAAAAAGTTACAAAAAAACAAGAAGCAAATAAAACAGAAGCAAAAAAATAATTACCTAGATTAATATAGTTACAATTTTAGTTGTGATAATTAAATTTCAACTAAAAAATTTTAATCTGTAAGTATTTTTTTTTTTTTTTGTTTAAAAAAATGACTGAAAATGTTTTTGACCAATATATATTGGGAAGAACAGCAATAATTTATCAAAAAATATGATATAATATAGTTGATAATATCTTAAAACATACAAATAGAGGAAATATATGTATGCGTATAGTTGCAAATAAGAATAAAATATGGTTAATCTTAAGAGAAACAATCAAAAAAAATTGATATATTTTTCTAATATTTTTTTCTATATCATTTGTAGCAGCATTTGGAATTTATATTTGAATTTTTGGACTAAATGGTAATAGTAATAATCTTAAAGTTTATGAAACCTACACAATAACACCAAAAGAGAAAGGTGGAACAGGTAAGATAGTCCATAATTTTGCAATTAACAACTTGATGTATTATTTATTGTCTGGGCCAGGAATATGTTTTTTATTAATTTATTTTTTAATATTGTATAACAAACATTTTATAGACACAAAAAATATAGGCAAGTTTGCAATGTGACTTACAATGGCAGTTTCTAGAAAAAAATTATTTATAACTAAAATGTCACTCTTTTATATTGAAATGTTTATTGCCTATATTCCAATCTATGCTCTTACATATTTTATCGCTTATAAATATACATATATAAACCCTGACTTTATAAAAAATTTATTATTACAGATAATGGGCTTTTTTATCTTCTTATTTTCTTCTACAAATTTTTATGTACTAATATATATATGATTTCCAAATAAGGTAAAAATTATTCATATATTGATAGGTTTAATATTGTTATTTCACATTATTATTTTTGGTGTTGATAAATTAATTACCTATAAATATGGAAGTGATAAAACAAATTATATTTCATATGCTGATGTCTTTAATTTTATTTCAAATCAGTTTCAATTGAAAGCAATTAAATGAAATACTAATTTGGATGGTTCTCAGTATTTATTGTTAGAACAAACTTATAACTATAAGTTTTTATATATTTATACACCATTATGAGCAACAACAGGAACTCTGTTTTGTGCAATAGCAGTTATTAAGGTCAACAATCTTGATTTTAATATATAGATAAAAGAAGAGAGGATAATTATGCTTAAAATTGAAAATATAGTAAAAACATATGAAAATAATAGAGGTATTTTTGATGTTAGCATATTTGTAAAACCGGGAGATATTTATGGCCTAATTGGTCCTAAAGACTCAGGAAAAACTACAATATTGAGAATAGCCCTTGGCTTGGTGAAAAAAGATAGTGGTATTGTTTACATTAACAATATATCAACCTGAAAAGAACCTAAAAAAATAATGAGTATTGTTGGATATTTATCAACAACTCCTTCAATTCCGCCAAAGATGACAGGAGAAAAATATATACATTTAATGGCAGAAACTAAAAATTCTGTAAATATTCTTATTATTGAAGAACTTATAAAGTATTTTGAAATCGATGTGAAAAAAATAATTAGCAAAATGAATGATGAGGAAAGAAGATTAGTTTCACTCATCGTTGCAATTATGCACGACCCTGATTGTCTATTATTAGATGAACCATGTTTAAATATTTCACAAGAAAACAAACAAAAAATTATTAAATTATTATTAAAACTAGCAGAGTTAAAGAACAAAATTATTTTAATAAGTACAACAAACATTGATGGAGTATCTAAGATTTGTAATAAGATAGGGTTTTTAAAACTTGGTTTTTTGAAAAAAGAAATAACTCTTAATAATAAGGAAGATAATATTGAATTAGTAAGATCTATTTATAATAATGTTTTCTATGAATCTGATTTTGAAAAAAAATAAACAATAGCAAAAAACTATTTAAACTACCTAGAAATTCTATTTCTTTTTTTGTTTATCTAATCAGTTATAATAATATTCATCAACTAATATTTTTAATTCCTTTACTAGCTCATCTTGCTTAACAGTTTTAAAAATTTTTCCCTTTTTAAATATTATTCCAGCATCTTTTCCTCCGGCAATACCAATGTCAGCTTGGCTTGCTTCTCCAGGGCCGTTAACTACACATCCTAAAATTGCTATTTTTAATGGAAAGTTAAGATCTTCAACATAAACTTCAATTTCTTTTACAACTTTATTTAATTCAAACTCAAGCCTTCCACATGTAGGGCAAGCAATAACTTCTACAATATTTTCATAAAGACCAACACTATTTAAAAGTTTCTTACATACCTCAACTTCTTTAACAGGGTCATCTGTTAGAGATATTCTAATTGTGTTTCCATACCCCTCATATAATAAATGTCCTAGGGCAAAACTTGATTTTATTGACCCATTTAAGAGACTTCCAGCCTCTGTTATCCCTATATGGGCAGGATATTTTCATCTCTTAGCACACTCCTTATATGCAAGAATTGAAGCAATTGGGTCTGTTGATTTAACAGAATAAATAATGTCTTTAAAATTTAATTCTTCTAATATGTCAATGTGTTCCTTTAAAGATTCAACACTAGCCTGTCATGTTCACCCATATTTATTAATAATATGTTTTGGTAAACTACCAGAATTAATCCCAATTCTAATTGGTATATTTTTTTCTTTACATTTATCAACAACTTTAATAACATTTTCTTTTAATCCAATATTTCCAGGATTTATCCTGATTTTAGCACAACCAGCATCTGCTGCTATTAGTGCAAATTTGTAGTTAAAATGAATATCTGCAACAACTGGAATTGGTGATTTTTTAACTATTTCTTCTAATGACTCTGCATCATTTATCCCTAAAACAGCTACACGAACAATTTGACAACCCTTTTTATAGAGTTGTTCAATTTGTGTTAAAGTAGCTTTAATATTATGTGTTTTTGTATTTGTCATTGATTGGATTATAACATTGTTATTGCCCCCAATTTCAATGCCTCCAACAAATATTGATTTTGTTATTTCTCGAAATTTTTTCATTATTAATATTTAACCTATTAATATTATATATTTATTTTCATCCTCTTATCTAAAACTATTAATAATTTGAAAAGAAATACATTATTTATGATTATATACCCTCAATTCAAATTAACTACTAAAAAAGTAAGTTTATTTTTGCTATACTTAATATGTAGGAAGATTTTTAATGAAGGATATAAATTTTTTAAGACAATTTAATTTAGAACACAATACAAACTCAAAACTGGAAAATGAAGATGTTAATGAAGTATTTAACTACATTGATTATGTTTTTTTTAAGCGTAATGTTATTTTCAACACAATTTTAAAACTTGAAAATGAGAATAATTGCCTTAAAAATGTTTATGAAAGATATGATGATAGACAACTACTAATTTCAAACTCACAACTAATATCTTATATTTATGAGATTAAAAATTCATTAGAAACTATAATTTTTAATGAAAATGCTAATTTTTTGAACCAACCAGTTTTTATAGAGCTAAAAAAAATGATTTATTATTTTAGAGATAAAATTGATAGTGATATTTTTAAACTGACTAGTGATTGAAAGTTTTCTATCGATGACCATCTTTTACATGAACAAATTTCATCCTTTAATTATTTTTACTCTTCTTTTGATAAAATTACAAGTTTGTTAGAACATTTATTTTTTAGATTAACAGGTGACCATCCACGCCCTAAAATTGAAGAAAAAGAGACATTTGGTTCTAGAATTATAAAATTATCTTCACAATTAACAATCGATAGCACGCGGGACACATATTTTCGCAATTGAATAAATTTGGTCTCAAATTCAGGAATTATTACAATTATTCGTTTTAAAAGAAATTCCCTTTCTCATGATTTTTTAAATTTTACATTAAAATACAATCTTTCGTTAATTTCTTTTTGTCTGTATATATTAATAATGAGATTTTTAAGTGTTCTTTCTGCTTGTATTAAGGATAAAAGAACATTAGCAAAAAATATTCAGAAACGATAGTGATAAAGCTAGTTAAAATAAATAAAAGTTTTTTATAATAAGGAGGGTCAAAAATGTTTAATAGAGGTTTTGAAGTTAAAGATCTTAATGATTTTAATGGGCCATTAGACCTTTTGGTACATTTAATATCTAAAAAAGAAATTGAAATAGTTGATGTTAATTTAACAGAAATTACAAATCAATATTTAGCATATATTGAGGAAGTCAAAAAACAGAGTATTGAAATCGCTAGTGAGTATTTATCAATGGCTGCCTATCTTATTAGGCTCAAAAGCGCTTTTTTAATTCCAAAAACTAAAGAAGAAGTTGATGATAACTGAGAAGATGTTCAAAGAAAAGAGTTTTTTGATCGACTTGTGGAATATCATAAAATCAAAGAAGTAACTAAATATTTTGTTGATCGTCAGAAAGATACTACAAAGTTAATTTCTAAGCAAAAAAGCATTTTAAAAGTAACAAGAATTGATGATGATAAGTTACCACTAGCAAAAAATACAATTAATATTGAAAAATTTTCTAAGATTTTTTTAAATGTTATTGCTAAACAAAAACGCTCAACACAGGGAGAAAAAAATTTAAAAATTGTTGAAATTTCTCCAGATGTTGTTGTAGGGGAGATTCGTAAATTTTTAGAAAAAGAAGAAAAAATATGAATTAATTTAGAAGCTTTGATTGAAAATGAAAATTTTTCAATTGGGATGTTAGTTGTTGTTTTTGTTTCAATATTGGATCTTGCAAAAGAACAATATTTACAAATAAAACAAGATAATGATGACATTTTTGTTAGACGAAAATAAATAGTTCATATTTTTATGTTATAATATCTTAAGTTAGTGAAATATATATCAATCAATTTTTTAAATAATTAAAATAAAGTGTAGTAGAAGGGTAGTTGTTATATGAATAATAATAAGTTAATGGCAGTTGTTGAAGGTCTATTATTTTTAAATGGAGATGCAGGGGTAGATATTGAAGATATTAAACAAATGTTGAATATTAACGAAAAAGACGAAGTTGTAAAGATTATTAATAATTTGAACCATAAATACAAAAATGATGACAGTTGTGGATTAATGATCCAAACATTTGCCCAAACCAAATTTCGTATGGTTATAAAAAATGCATTTTTCGACTATTATTTAAAACTAGAAAATATAAAAACAGAAGCTAAATTATCAAGTGCTGCGATTGAAGTCCTTAGTTTAATTGCTTATCGTGGACCAATTTCAAAACCAGAAGTTGAACAAATCAGGGGAGTTAATTGTGATATCCATTTCTCAAAATTAAGACAACGAGGCTTAATTGCTGAAAATGGAAAAGCAGAAAATCTTGTTGGCAAACCAATGTTATATATAACAACAGATGACTTTTTAAAATATTTTAACCTCAATTCCCTAGACGAACTCCCACCATTAACTGCTGTAGAAGAAAATGAAGATATATTTTAAAAATGGAACAAAGATTACATAAGATTATTGCAAATAGAGGATATTGTTCTAGAAGAAGAGCTGAAGAATTAATTGTTAAAGGGGCTGTTAAGGTTAATGGAGTAATTATTAGAGAACTAGGAAAATGTTTTGATGAAAATTGTAAAATTGAAATTTTTAACAAAATTGTTGATAAAAAATCCGAAAATATATACATTTTATTTTACAAACCTCGTTCAGTTATAACAACAATGTTTGACCCAAAATCAAGAAAAACAGTAAATGATTTTTTTAAATCATTTCATGAAAGAATTTACCCTGTGGGAAGATTGGATTATGATGTTGAAGGTCTATTGTTAATGACAAATGATGGAGAATTTGCCCAATTTATATCCCATCCCAGTTACCAAATTAAAAAAACTTATCAAGCACTTTGTGAAGGAAGAGTAAGAAAGGACCAAGTAAAGAACCTAAGTCGTGGAGTTAAAATCCATGATAATTATCTTGCAAAAGCCCTTGATGTTAAGATCAAAAACTATGATGATAGTAAAAATGAATCAATTATCAGTCTAACAATTTGTGAGGGTAAAAAACATCACGTTAAAGAAATGCTAAAGAATGTAGATATTGTTTTAAAAAAACTAAAAAGAAGTGCAATAGAGTTTTTAACAGATGATGGCCTAAAACCAGGCCAGTATCGTTCATTAAAAGTTCACGAAGTTAAGCAACTTTATGGTATTTATAAATCAATAAAAAAATAAACGTATATAATATTATATAAGAGAGGAACATTTTTATGAGAATAGCATTATTTGGTACAGTTGGTGCTGGAAAATCAACTGTGAGTGAGGAAATATCTAAACGGTTAGGACATGAAATTTTTCCAGAACCAATAGATGATAACCCGTATTTTGATGATTATTATAGGGACATGAAAAATTTTTCCTTTAAAATGCAAATTTACATGTTACTTGCAAGAAGTAAACAATTAACAATGGCAAAGGATATGGAAAATATTATCTTTGATCGAACTATTTTAGAAGATACAATATTTATAGACGCACTCCATCAATTGGGAAATCTAAACGACATAGACCACAAAGTCTTAATTGATTTCTTTGACAATGTTATTCTTCCTTCCTTAGGTACAAGAGCTCGTTTTGATGTTGTAATATACTTAAAACTTTCAACAAAAAAAGCTGTTGAAAGAGTAATATCTAGAGGTAGGGCCCAGGAGCTTCCAACAGATTATAAGTTTTGAGATAACCTAAATATGCTTTATGATAAAGCATACAATCAACGTAAAAATAAATTTAATTTTTTAGTTATTGATGCAGAAACAGATGACCTAGATAAAAAAGTAGATGAAATCATTGAGGCTTTAAAAAAACAAGGTTTAAAATAGTATAGTTACAAATAAAGGAGATTAATTATGGGAAGAGCTCACGAAGTCAGAAAAGCAAGTATGGAAAAAACAGCTGCATTAAAGTCTGCTCTTTATGGAAGAGCTGCTAGAGAAATATATATGGCAGCTAAAGGTGGAAGTAGCGATCCTAATTCAAATCTTGTGCTTAGAAGTGCAATGGATAAAGCAAAATCAAATCATATTCCAGCTGATGTTATTGCTAGAGCAATTAAAAAGGCAGAAGGTGGAGAAGTTGAAAACTATATCTTTAATAGATATGAAGGATATGGTCCGGGAAACTCAATGATTGTTGTTGATTCTTTAACAAGCAATGTTAATCGAGCAATAGCAGAAATCCGTGATGTATTTAATAAAAATGGTGGAAAAATAGCTCAAGCAGGAGCTGTAAGCCATTCATTTATTCCTTGTTCTATCTTTGCCTTTGAAGGCCATACAGTAGATGAAATTGTTGACTTATTGTTAGAGGTAGATGTTGAAATAATAGATATTACATTAGAATATGACCAAACAGTAGTTTATGGTGGTTTTTCTTCTTTTAACGCAATTAAAAAGGTTCTTGATAACTTCGGGATTTTAGAATATTTCCAAGCAGAAACAACATTAAAACCAAATGAAGAAATAATATTAGATGATAATGATGTAAAAGCACAATTTGAAAAATTAATTGATAAATTAAATGAATTAGAAGATGTTCAAGAAGTTTATCATAATGTCGAACTTTAATGGGAAATAGATACTTGAGGTTTTGAAAAATATGGTTTTAATTGATTACGACTTTTTATTAATTTTAGGTCTTGAAGTTTTATTTTTATTTATTATTGAATTAATAAATACAATAAAGATTAGAACCCATACAGTTTTACAAATAAACGCTAGTAACAATAACGTTTCAACAACCCAATTAAAAAAATGAATTGATCTTTTAAAGGTAGAATTTAATATTCAAGAATGAGTTGTAGAATATCGTGAATCGAATAAATACAAAAATTGTCTAAATTGTGTAGACAAAAAAGCAAAAAAAATAATAATTCCTAAATGAGAGTTTATTAGTGTTGGTTATGAAATTGATTATTTATTTGCCACATTATATGCATCTTCAAAGATAATTAATAAAGATAAGTTTTTCTTAAGAATGAATTTTATTGCTAATTATTTAATTCTAATATTAAAAATTTGTTTAATATTATCCTTAATAATTCATATAGTTTTTCATTATTTTATAACCAATCAAGATAGTAGTTTTTATCAAGAACACCATCTTTTATTTGAAAATTATGCTAATTGATATATTAACCAAACAATTGGTGTAGGGTTGTTTATTATGATTATTGTGATCATATATTGTATTGATAAATATTGTAAAAATGCATTTGAAAATTTATATGAAAGAGATATTTACGATTTTGTTAAAAAAGAATGCATTGGGTATGATTATGATTTTTATGTTGCAAGACAATATTCTAGAATGCATAAAATTTGGTTGATTTCTTTAAATAAGTTCTCTAAAAAGACAGATTCATTAAAATATATGGGTCCATGAACATTTTTTTAATAAAAATAATTCTTTTTTCTACTTTAAATAGAAAAAATATTAATAATCATTTATTTGTGGTAAAATCAATTTAACACCATAGTATTTTTATTTTATTATGGTTGTTTTTTAAAAAAACAAGTTTAAATTCAAAAAGGAGAAAAAAAACAAATATGAGAAAATTACTAAGTATATTAAGTGTAATTGGAATATCTGGGTCAACATTATCAGCGGTTGATAATGTTGTTTCATGTTCTAAAAATAATTCAGGATTTGCAAAAGATGAGTATAAAAATTACTTTTCTATACCAGATGCATTTTCAAACTATAATTCAACAAAAGATGGTAATTCTTGTTCATGAACAATTCATACAGTTAATGAAAGTCAAGAAATAACTGTTAAAAAAGCTGGATTTCTTTTAGCAAACTCAACAGATGATGTTGTTAAAACAAAAAAACCAATACTTGTCTCTAAACCGGGAAAAAACTCAACATCAACTGGTGTTGCATTTGGAGATGACAAAAAAGCAAAAGCAAGTGTTTTAATGGGTGCTAAGGTTTTAATCACAGGAAAAGATACTGAACTTGTAATTGGGTCAACTGTGGCAGTTGCTGCCGCTGATGGAAAAACAGATGTTACTACTATCACAGGTTCAATTACAAAAGCTGGAGAATTAACACTTACAACAACAGATAAAACATTACCAGGAACAATAGAATTAAGTGTTACAGTTACACCCCCAGCATCATCAACAGATGATGCGGCTACACCTATTACATATGGTGTTGCTCTAACAATTTTAAAAGATGATTCTGTTAATTTTTCAACTGATAAAACAGCTGTTAGTGTAGGTGACAAATTGATATTAAAAAATAATGATATTTCTGCTGGGACATTATCTTTATCATTTTTTACCTCTAAAGATGATAAAACTTCAGCATTTAAGCTCGACGCCTATGTTTCAAATGATACATATCTACAATTCTTTTCTGCTGGAGAACAACACAAAATTGATGCGGATGGTAAAGACACAGCCACAGATCTAACAAAAGACTTTACAGCCAAATCTTCTAGTTCTGGAACATCAAAAAGTACTGAAGGATTTAATGCTGGGGCTGATTATGCAAAAATGACTTTAGCAAAAGGTGTATCTTCAATTGATATAGATATTTCTGGAGACCAACCATCTACTTTTATACCAGATAACATTTCTATTGGTACAAGTAAATCTGCAACTCTTTCTGGAGCAGAAGTAAAAACTGGTGATGATAAAGGAAAAGTTGTTACTTGAAAAAGTAAAGCTAAATCAGGAGATACAAAAATATCTATTAATCTTGCAAATGATTTATCTTTAAACTTAGAAAAAACAAATGATATCTTTATAGCTTTTGATAATAAACAACAAAATAATATTAAAGCAGAGAAAGACAAACCATTAAACATAGGTGTAACTTTTAATCATGGAAATGATTCTTATAATCTTGCAATTCAGTATTCAGGTGATGTAAATGGTCTAGGATTTGTTTCTTTAGTTGATGCTGATAATAAATATCCATCATATTCAGCTAATACAGATGGTACTGGATCAGTATTGAATGTGAATGGAATAAGTAAAGGGGATCTAGAAATTGAATTTAAATTAGACCCTACTAATTTTACAGATATGAAGCTTGGATGATTTGATAATTCTACAGCTATTGATACAGTTAAATCTGGAGCTACTGATATTGCAAAAGCTGCGTCTAAGGATGCTGCATCCACACCAACTGCAAATATCTTTAAAGATGCATCCACACCTATTTCTGTTAAAGTAAGCCTTAAAGAAAGTGCTGATCAATTTGTTGTATACATGACAATAGCGGGAACTCGATCAGGAAGCCCTGCAACTTATACTATAAAAATTGTTGTAGGAGCCTAATATAAACATATTAATTTATATTTAGGAAATTAAACTACACAAAACAAAAAATTGCCATTGGCAATTTTTTGTTTTGTGTAAACATATTCCTTCTTGCAAAAAGATAAAACAAACTGAAAATTGCCAGCGGGCAATTTTTAGTTTGTTTGGTATTGATCATAGAATTTAATTACATACTATTCTATAATCAGTGATATATTGATACTTACTATACTATTTACTATTTATTTTAATAGTTATGTTATATTTAAAATCAGTTCCTGCTTTATGTCCACTTAACATTACATACATAGCATATGGTGCCTCTTTTTTTGCTATATTTATGTTAATAGGCAAGTTAGTATCTGCTTGAATATCCATTGAAGATGGTTTTGTATAAATTGATGTTGGAGTACCTTTTTCATCATCAGATATTGCTATCGCCTTATTATCAGTACCATATACAACTGTGCTATCTGTTTTTTTCGCGCTTACATATCATAATAGACTTATATCTTTGTATGTATCATCAATATCTAAGTTAAAAGTTACTTTTTGGTCTTCTGTTTCGGATTGGTTCACATTCAATACTGATCCAGTACCATCTGTATTAGCTGAATATGATGGATATTTATTATCAGCATCAACTAAAGAAACAAATCCTAGACCATTTACATCACCTGAATACTGAATTGCAAGATTATAAGAATCATTTCCATGATTAAAAGTTACACCTATGTTTAATGGTTTGTCTTTCTCTGCTTTAATATTATTTTGTTGTTTATTATCAAAAGCTATAAAGATATCATTTGTTTTTTCTAAGTTTAAAGATAAATCATTTGCAAGATTAATAGATATTTTTGTATCTCCTGATTTAGCTTTACTTTTTCAAGTAACAACTTTTCCTTTATCATCACCAGTTTTTACTTCTGCTCCAGAAAGAGTTGCAGATTTACTTGTACCAATAGAAATGTTATCTGGTATAAAAGTAGATGGTTGGTCTCCAGAAATATCTATATCAATTGAAGATACACCTTTTGCTAAAGTCATTTTTGCATAATCAGCCCCAGCATTAAATCCTTCAGTACTTTTTGATGTTCCAGAACTAGAAGATTTGGCTGTAAAGTCTTTTGTTAGATCTGTGGCTGTGTCTTTACCATCCGCATCAATTTTGTGTTGTTCTCCAGCAGAAAAGAATTGTAGATATGTATCATTTGAAACATAGGCGTCGAGCGACTTTTTCTGGTGCCTATTTTTCCTCCTTTACAAAATCTTTAATATTTATTTGGTTAAAATCAGAATCAAGATCTTTTTTAAGTTGACTAACTCATGGACTATCTTCTGTTAATTGTAAACTTTCTTTTGATTCTAAAAAGAAAATATTATCAATTATTTTTGATTCTGCTAAACAATTTAAAAGTAGGTTTATTTTCTTTTCGTTTACAATACTGTGTTTGATAAGATTTAAAAATCTTAAATCAAGACTTTTTAATAAAAAGTTTTTATATTTATTTCCAGTTTCATCGATAAATTCAAATAAATTTTTTTTAGTTGTTTCTTCTTCTACTAATAGTTGTTCCATTCCTAAATAAAGAGCATGTTCAATAGCGTTTTGCTGGGTAGCAAAACGACTATTTTTTACAATATTTAAAAAACGACTATAAAGCTCATATGTGCTTTCATTTGTTATATTTATTGTTACACGAATATTTTTTGATTTTTCGTGTTCAATAAATTCATCTCTGTTTTTCATGTTATAATAATTCCTTTCTTTCTATATCTAAAAGATCTACGTTCATAAATACTCTTTCTAGTCCATTATTAATTAATAGCATTTGACCCATTTTAAAGTTTAATATTTTTTCACACTCATTTTGTGTTATGGGGTTTGTATTCTTATATAGGTTAATTAAGTTATTCATATCATCTGGTTGAAGATTGAATATTGATGTATATTGAATATTATTTAATAAACCAGTTGTTTGTTTTTTTATTGATTCATCTCCTAAAAAGTCATTTAAGTTTTGGGTTATTAAAATAATCCCAGAGTTATATTTTCTAATTCTTTTTGTTAGTTGGTAAATAAAATTTAAAATAATAGGGTTTTTAGAATCTGTAAAAAGATAAGATTCATCAATAACAAATATGGTTTGTTTGTTAGTATTTATTCTTGATCTTTTAATTTGGTTATAAATATAGTTAATTAATAAATATATTATTGCATTTAAAGTATTTGTCCCATAAGATTCATACATTCCCAATGTTGACACATTGGTAAATGAATTATCTAGAGTTGATAAAGAACTTGGAAGTGAAAATATATAATAATATTTTTTATCCTTTGTAAAGTCAGATTCAATAATATCTAATAGGGTAATGAACTCTTCGTTATCTTGATAATGAACTTTGTATTTTTTCATTATTTCATATAGTTTTATAAATGTTGGTCATTCATTTGGTTTAATTGAATCAAAGACATTTATTTTAAAGTTAATATTATTGTAAAGAAATGCAACCATATTTTTAAATATAAGCAATGTTCTTAAATTCATCTCAGGATATAATATTTTTATTCACTCCTCAATTATATTTATCTGACTAGCAATAAGTTTTTTGTTTGTATCTAAGATGTTGTCGTATTCTTCTTCTGTGTAAGTGTGTCATATTTGGAAAGGGTTTATTATTCCGCTACGAGAAGATTTATTTATATCTATTATACTACCATCAAATTTTTTACACAAATTAGAATATTCATTTTCTGGGTCTAGGATAATTATGTTTTTATTTGTTGCACAATGAAATGTAACTAATTTTTTAACAAAAGTAGTTTTACCGTTTCCACTAGAACCAAATACAATCATGTTATGATTTCTTCTATTTTCCGTTTTTACAAATTGGTCAAAAATAATAGGTGTTTTTCCACATTCTTCTCTTCCTAAATAACAACCTTTCTCATCCAATAGCTGAGATTCTATAAAAGGAAAAGAGTTTGATAACATTGTACTTGTTAAAAGTATCTTTTCATTTGAAAGACTTGCTCTTAAATTTGCAAGTTTCATAAACCTAAAAGCTTCTTGTTGCTTAAATTGTAAACTATTAAATTTCATATTATTTGATTTACAAATATCATTTAAAATATATTTTTTATTATTTAATTCATCAATTGATGTACCATAATTTATAAATATTAAATTTGTTGATAAAATCTTTTCCTGGTTTAATGAAACACTCTTTATAAGTTCACTACATTCAATAATGTCTTGTTCTAATTTTGCTATTTCTGTTTGATTTTTTTGAGACAACATTGTTAATGAAGTTTTTAAATTTAATAAACGATTATTTAAATTTTTTTCAATTTGATTTTTATTTGTTTTACGACAACTCATGATTAAATTAGTGTCAGAAATTATAAAGGGCCATAACCAACATGTTGGAGTATTAAGCTCAATTGAGTCTATTGTATTAAAATTAATATATAAACCACCAGATTTAATATAGTTAGATTTTATTTTGTATTCTTGATATTCAAATAAAGAAATTAAACTTTGTTCAAAAGTATCAATGGTTTTTCTATCATAGTCACTCGCGCTTGGGTCATGGATATTTTTTATTAAGTTTACAAACTTATATTTATCAATTATATTTGCTTTTAAATTGTTTCCCATCAGCTTAGAAGATATTTGACTATTTAACATTTCAAATTCATCAATTTTGTTGAAACAAATTACTATATAATAGGCAAAACCAATAGCGTTATTATTTATTTGCCCTTCATTTGAGTTTTGATTTTTTAGCACATTTTTAATAAAATTTTTGGCAAATTCTCCTCCATTTTTTCCAGAATTATTTAAATAATGTGAGTTATCAATAAAACTTATTTTTTCATCTACCTTTATTATATAAAAATGATTGTCTATTTCTTCTAAAAACTTTTTTAATATGTTTATTGCTTGCTGTTGTTCTTCAAAATTTTTAGATAAAATATTATATCCATCTATTTTATAACAACACATATATGATATACCATCCTTAGTTTTATTAGCTAAAACATTTATATTGTCAGAAGTGAGTATTTTAAGGTTATTTTTACTTTTTTTGAGTAGGTGAGTTATGTATTTAAAAATTACAAAAATATGATAGTAAAGGGATCTTTCATTATATTTTATTAACCCACAACTTAGAGTTGACATCGTAAATAATGAAACAAGTATTGCTATAAAAGTATTTTTATTTTTTAATAACACAAATAATAATGATGATATACAAATAAAACAAATAAGGCAAATAAAGTCTACAAGAGTAAGATAGTTATTTATTTTTAGACGAGATCTTTTTTTGTTAAACATAACTATTTATTACCCAACTTCACTGTCATTTTTTTTATTAAATATATTTAAAGAATTATTATATATTTTATTTAGTCTATCTAATTTCTTTTGTTCTCTTTTTACCTTGTTACTTACAATACCTTGTTTTGTCAGTGATTCAATATATTCACTTTTCTGAACTATTTTATTTTTTCAATTCATTAGGTCCTCCTTGTTTATTTTTGGTTTGTCATTGTACGTAAATACATTTTTTAAGGCATGATATGGTGTTGAAACTTTAGCTTTAAATTTATTTATTGCCTTATTTGTGTTTATATTTGGTTTGTTGATAATTAAATGGCCAATATTTGAAAGCCCATTTTTTGTTTTTATCCCAGCATTGACAATTGATGATCCAAATTTTAATACACCTGTTGGTTGAAAGTTTGATTTGTATTGTTGCGTCTTTTTATCATAAGACACACTACCAATACCATTACCAAATCCAACCACTTTTGTGAGTTTTGATAAACTTGTACCAATTGAATTTGTAAATTTTGCGGGAATATTTATTGCAGATAAAAAACCAGCATGTGTTTCTTGGTGGTTATAACTATTTACAAGAATATGTAATATTTTTTGTGATTGTAGGACAAAAATACTACCAGCGAGAATAAAAATGAAGATAAATATTTGTCTTTCAATGATACCAAGTGATATATTTGTAGAAATTATTGAGTTTAATAACATACAAAATATATCCATTGTTAAAACAAAGATAACTCCTTCAAATGCGTTCTCAATTAATATATTTCTCCACTCAATTAATCTTCTTTTATTGTCAATAACAGACAAGATTGCAACAAATGGAGATATTAAATATAAAATTATTATCTCAATAATTTTTCCAGTTATTGTAATTGAAACTTTTAATAAAGAGTAAACACATACAATTATTGCAATGAATTCTATAAAAAAATTATAATCTGTAATATTATTTGGACATGAGTAACTAGAAACATTATGAACATTTTGATAATCAAAGTTTTTGTCACCTATATAATATAAAATATCTGCTAGATTTGACGTTTTAAATGTAAATAGTGTATTTACAAATGAAAACGAAAAGTTCATAATCATTATTAAAAACATTATTATTTGGGGGATAAATACAATTATAAATACCCCAAAAAGAGAATTTTTTAATGACTGAATTATTTTTTCTCGAAGATTTATTTCATCTTGTAGAGTCATGCTTATAAAATTTATAATAAAGATAATTGATAATAAACAAATACTAGCATATGCAAATATTGAAAATATTGTTAGTAAACTTTTATTATTATCTTTTAATATATCTTTAATTAGTTGACTATTAATATAATTAATTATTGTTGATAAGTATCCGCAAACTTGTAATGGTCCCTGAATAAAAACAAATCAAATTGTTTTTAAAAACAGTTTGTAGAGAATATCTTCCATATTTATATAACTCCAATATAATTGTTAGGATAAAATACTATGGGCCAAAATTCCACAACCAGTGGCTGCGCTACAACAAATTATAAATCCTATAATTACCCATATTATTCCATTAATTGCTTTTTGTCGTTCCTCTATGTCATTTTCACTACTTGCTTTTGCGATTTTAAAACCAATTTTAATTATAAAAAGAATTAAAATTGCTGCGACTACACTACATAAAAAAGTAGCTAATGAGGATACTCACCCTCATACATAATTAATAATTTCTGATGAATTTCAATTATTTGTTACATCTGTTAATAAACTATACATATTCTATTCTCCTTTGTTAAGTATATTTCTTTTTTCTTCTAATATTGACATCAATGAAGCATTTAGTTTTTCATAACCAATTTTGTCTTCAGTTGTTCAATAATTTAATGGAATATCTCGAAACTGACTTATTTTTGATCTTAATATTCCTTCTTCTTTTCGAAGATATGATAATCTATCTGCTTGTAATTTTTTTTCAATTTCTTCTTGACTCATTTTATTCATATTTTCCATATGAGCTAAAGCTTTTTGTAAATCATTACTTGCAGTTTTTGTTTCAATTTCTTTATATATATTAAAGATATCTACTCGATAATCTTGGTTAAAATTAATATAATTTCTTGTAATTTCTCAATCAAAATATTCATGTTTGATTAAGTGTTTAAACTCTCAAACATTTTCCAACTTAACAACACATGGTCTTTTATCCACATTAATAACAATGATATTATTTAAAGTATATTCTGGTATTTGAGAAACTTCAAGGATATTTTTGGCTTCTAAATGATAGTTTGGTTTATAATCCTTTGAAAATGATATATTCGATTTGTTAATAGTCTTTTGACCACAATATTGTGAAATCATACTATTTGTTTTTATGCTAATAGATTTTAAATATTTTATTAATAAACATGCTGCCATTATTGCTTTAGAACTAGAACCATATACATGTTCTATTTGTTCTAAATCTTGAACAATGATACTTGTACATATTTTTCTAGACCTTCCAGTATTTAATAATATATCTAGGTTTTTGATTTTTGCAATATTGGCAAATTCATCAATTAAAAACATTGTTGTTCTATTCAAGGCACGATTTTTATTTCTATCTGCAGAATAATATAGAGCTCGATATAATTGACCAAGAAAAATAGATATTATTGATTCTTTTGATTTTTCTTCTTCTGGTATTACTATAAATAAAGCCTTTGGTTTTTCTGGGTCATCAAATTTAAATATATCAATGTTATTTTCACACAATATATTTTGTAAACTCTCTTGCAAAAATACAGTTATTTGAGTTGAAAGAATTGAAAAATATTGATCTCTAACCTTTGTTTCTGTTGTAATAATATTTCCACATGTCAATCAAGACATGCTTTCTGGAAAATTATCATAGTGTTCTTCCATTCAAGTACAAAATTTATCTTTGTTTAATAGGGAATTTACAATATTAAAAATATTAAATCATTTTAGATCAAAGTCTGACTTTGTATGTTCATAAACTTCTAGGTAAGCATAAATTGCTCCTTTAAGTAAATTTTGAGCACCAATAAACCAGCTTTGATTTGCGTGTTCTTGTTGAGAAGAAATTAATGTTGATGTTATTATTTCTACCTCGTCAATAGCCTTTTGTCTAAAAATTTTTGAGTATTGAAGGCAATTATTTTCCAAATCTTTTTTGTTTAAAAATCAAGTGCTTCTGTACTTATCAATTCATACTAGTGGGTCTTCTTCCTCTATCTCATCTAAACATTGATTACAGTTTAATTTGTCATGTAGGTAGCAAGAATACAGAGTTAAATAATTTTGAGCATATCCCAGCTCAAGAAATTCTTTTTCTTCAATATTTATTTCCCTATAATTTACATACTTATCAAAGTAGTTTATTATTGGTCAAAGAATATTTCAACTCATTGATGTCTCTGGATTTTTAAAGTCAATTTTATAAATTTCATAGCCATTTGATTTTAAAATATCTCTTAGAGAATGATAAAGTTCTCCTTTTGTATCTGTTAAAACAAAATTTGGTTTATTATTTTTTATTGACTCTCTAATTGTTTTTATTGTTTTTCCTTTTTTATCTTTTATCTCCTCCTTTATAATTGTTGTTTCATCTGGTAAAATACAGTTTGCAATTACTGTTGGTTCTACATCTCTTTTTGTTTTACCACTACCAGTTGAACCTATTGTTATCGTGTTAACAACTTTTGTTGCATCAATTCCATTAAATGTTATTTTACCTTTTTCTATTTCGCTCCGAACAAGAAAAGAGGGTACCTGGAAATTGGGTAAATATATTTTATTGAATTCATTATAGTCTCCCTCATTTGTATGTTCATTTAAAAGTCATGAGGATGAACCATAAATTGCATCTTTTCCTTTTAATTCTAAAATCTGTTTTGTTTTCTTAACATTTGGTTTTGTATAAGATGTAAACAAGATGATAGATATTATAGCACAGCATATGCTAATAATGATATAGTTTATTTTTAAATAAGAACAGTAATATATTACATTTTGAATACTTAAATCTTTTATTGAGGGGATATGACCCCCTGAAGATAATTTATTATAAACAATTGCAAAATTAATAATTGCTGCCAATACAAGATCTATAATTAATATAACCGTAATTGAGACAATAATATTTAGTTTTGAACGCATACATTATGTTACCTATCAAATGATATGTAACCCTCCATTTCTATTGCTTTTAACTTTTTTTCCAATTCCATTTCAATTTTATTTTCAAAATTAAACAATTTTTTAAATTCATGGGTGTTATTTCTACTTGTAAAATAAGATATTATTTTTTTCTCTATATTTGTTTGTAAAAGTGATAATTTATTTGCAAAACTATTTTTTAGAACTTCTGGTTCTTTATAGTAACTTAAATTTATAAATGATAAAAAAGAATTTTTTCAATTTTTATTAGAATTTACAATTTCACTTATTAAAATATCTAGTAAAATATTTTCAATTTTCTTAAAATCTTTTGAAGTAATAAAATCACTATCTAAGAATGTATCTATATTTGGTTTTTGTAATTTATTTGTTTTTAAAAATAACTCTATTTTATTATTTTCTACTTCTTTATTTTTGACATAATCATATAAATAATTATTTGTGTCAAAAAAATTAATTAAAATTTCATAAAATAGTTCTTTAGACTGATTGTCAAAATTATCAATTGATAATTTGCTTTTATTATTAAGCGAATCATAATTTTTATAATTATGGCGAATGAACATTAAACTTTTTTTTAAAAATATACTATTTTTATATTTTAAATCTATAAATACTTGTCTAACATCAAATCAATTTCAATCATAATCTTTTATGTTATTATTATTTGTTAAATTTGTTTTTAAAAACCACTTTTGTTTTTCTAATGTATTTAATTTATACTGATATGCTAATTTATCACACTCTTTTCTAATTATATTTTTAAATATATTAATATGGTCTATTTTAAACATTCCAAAATTAATATATGTGTTAATCTTATTGTTATTCTTATCTAAACCAACTAAGGTTTTTTTATCTTCTAATATATCTAAATGAATATGAAATCCATTAGTATTTATATGAATTGCATAGTATCAAAATAAATCTTTTTCCTTTAACATATATCTTGAAAATAAATATTCTAGACTATTCTTTAATATATGATTAATATTTTTATAATTATATAATCTCGATTTTTTCACGATATAAATATTGAATCATAATATTGTTTCTCATATATTTTGATTATCATCAAGATTTTTTATCTTGTTTTTAATTCAGCTGATATTTTCTTGTCCTATTGGTCCATACTTTGTATAAATACCACTATGTTTTTCCTCCTTTTTTGATAATTCTTCTAAATATATGTAGTATTTTTCTAAGTTATTATTTTTTAGATATAAAAGTCTTTGTATATCGTCTTCTTCGATATGATAATTGAGAGCAGCTATTTCTCTGCTAATATAATCGAGATGTTTAAACTGTTTTATATATTTGTCTCTTCTTTTTTCTCCACTTTTTTGCAAATATCCACGATGATCATAAACTCGATTAAATCTAACAATTTTAAAGATTAGATCTGTGTTGTTTTTATATTTATCAAGATACATTAATTTTGTAAAATAGCTTTTAAATCATCTTGAATATAGTTTGAAAAAATATTTGCACATGATGAGAAGTAACTTTTAGATAAAGAAGAAATAGGAATTTCTTTTTTACTCTTATCTGTTATTGAATAAAATATAAAACTAGATGGAGAATTTTCTATTTTTGTATAATCTTGATTTATTTTTCACATTTGATATGAAGTTGTTAAAACATCTGTTATATTATTTTTATTAACTTTTCACAAGTCATTATCAGTGATATCATCAATTTTTACATCTTTAGATGAATTTGTAGATATTATTTTGTAAATATCATATTTATGAATATTATATATTGAAAATTGCAAATTACCATCGTACTCAATATATGATTGAAGGTTTTTTGCATATAAGTCTTGTAACTCATTTGCGTTGTTAGAATAAGTGTTATTGATATTTATTTTTTTTATTAAAAACTTATTATTGTAGATATATTTTAATGTTATTGAATTTTTGATGTTAAAATAAGAAGTTATCTTTATGTTCCCATTTTTATTTGAAAATGTATCAACTAAATTATTATCTAGGGTTATAGAAAGACTCCCGTTAAATTTTTGATTTAACTTTTCTAAATTCAATATATTAATATCTACAGTTTTGCCAACTGTTACTTGTATTTGGTCGTGATCTGTTATAATATCATCTGAATTTTTAGTTGAGATATCTATAGTACTTAAAATATCCTTTCCATTTGGAACTTTCCCAATTACTTTTACTTGGCAATTATTAAGTTTTTTACAAGAGATAATTATTTTATCCTCGACTATTTTTGCTTCAACACTGTCATCTGTGGTTGATAGGGATAATGAAATATTATCAGCTTTTAATTCTTTAAAATTTTTAATGAAAACATTTTTTGACAATTCGTTTTCAGAAAATAAAATACTTTTTGTATCTAAGATAATAGAATTTGTGTATTTGCAATTTAAAGTAAATTCTAATTCTTGTAAAAATATATTTCTGGATGCTGTTAATTTTATTTTACAACTTCCCAAACCTCTTTTTGTTAATGTTATATTTTGATTTGTAATCTTAAAGCTACATATTTTATAATCATCAATATCAAGTTTAAATTTATACCCATTTCTAACCATTAACTGGTAGTTTATAATGGGAATAATAAGAGTTGTCTCCCCAGGATTTATATCATATTCACTATTAAGATTTATATTATACTCAACCAACAAAACATTTATTGTTTTTTTTATTATTTTATTGTTTTTTGAAAAACAAATATCAAAACTTGTTTTAGTTTCTGTTATTTGATTTTTATTTCATCTAACATTTATACTTGAACTTAAAGATGGTTGTTCTACTGTAAGATTTTCATCATTATTGATTATTTTTAAGACTCAACCTTCACTTACAAACTCTAAATAATTTATTATTTGGATAGAGTCATTTCTTTTTAGTAAGGAAAGTGTTATTTGATTTTTATCAAGATTTAACAAAGGGAGACTATTATTTTTTGGTTGACCATTTGGGTCGTTTTCTTTGCCCTCTGTTTTTTTATCTTGAAGATTAAAACTTGTAGTCGAAATATAAATAGAACCAAATGATGTAAAGAGACTATCAAGACACAAGAGTGATTTTAATAGCTTTTTACTCATTGTTAAAATTAAAATCCTTTGTTATATGAGATTCTAATTCTTTATTTATTTTACTCTTTAGTTCTAATTCTTTTTCTCTAGTCGTTTTAAAGAAATTGTAGTATTTTGTAGCTAGTTTTTGCGCATCCTTAACTAAAAATTGTATTTCTTGGCTATTATAAGATAAGCCCAATTTACTACATAAATCATAAATTTTATTTATAACAGCAACCTCTCGATATTCTGAAAGATCAATTGTTTTTTCATTTTTACTTCTATATGTAAAAACTGGTGTCATATTAGAAGCGTAAGTTGTCGCTTTTTTAATAAATTTTAATTTTTCTGTTTTATCAAATGGTAAAGCCAATAGTCCAGTGGTCATTGTCGCTTTAAATTCATCTGCTTGTTGAGATCTAGACAAAATTGGTCTATTTTTCATATTTAACGCATGGCTAACAACTATACCACCACAATCAACTGTTTTTGCAATTAAATTATCTGGTTGAAGTTTATAATCTTCAATCCCATTTTCAAGAACCAATACATAAGGAACACGATTAACAGCCAATGTTTCTGCTAAAAATTTTGAAAATGTGCTATTTGGACTTATATATGGAATTAATTGTTGTCTTTTACATTCAGTAACAATATTTTCAACGTGTTCATAGCCATCTTGGCGAATATAATCCGAACCTTCGATTGAAATTCCTCTTTCAAAATAATTTAAAAGATTTTTATCCCCTTGAGTGAATAATAAAAAGGGGGGCTCTTTTGCATACTTTAAAGGATGACAATATTCACTTGATGTAAGTGATATATAATCATAACCTTTTGTTCAATCTTTTATTATTTCAGTTTTATTTATTTTTTCTTTTCGTTCTAAAGCATTATAGATTTTACCAAAGTCACCTTCGTATTTTTCATTAAAATAAAGTAAGACACTATTCATTTGTAGTATCTCCTTTATCAATATCATAAATAAAATCTGTTGCTTCTAAATCTGTTATTAATTTTGTTATTTCTTCGTAAATATGTTTATCTACATATTTGTTTTTATATTTTTTCATTTATCCTCCTAAGTTGAATTTATAAATTCATACAGAAAACATTGAAAATAAATAAAAAAGTATTCAAAATCACTAATAAAATAATCATAAAAAATACAGGAATTGATATTTCTTCTCCATATTGAATTGCAATTTGAATGTTATTAAAAAATACTATAGCTACGTTTACATGTAGATATAAATAAGATATAAAAAACTTTTTCACCTATTTTATAATTCCTGTATCTGGATTTATTTGTTCCAGCCTTCTAGACAAGTAATATTGTAAACGTAGCTATCATTTACAAATAATAATTTGAACTAAAATTGTTATTATTTTAGCACAATATTTTTAGTAAATACTAAAAAAAACTTTTTTTTGTTAAAAAATTATTTTTTTTTTAAAAATTATTACTTATTTAATAAAATAATTTATATTTTTTTATTTCTTAATAAGATATTTCATATTGACAAAAAAAATACCATTTCTAAAACGAAATGATATTGAAAATATAATTTATTATTATTTGATAATTTTTATAAGTCTATAATTTATTTTTATAAAATTATTTTTGTTCCAGATTTTTCTTCTAATACATCAATTGCTTTTTTTAAAGATCCAATGTATGCTTTTTTTCCTTTTGTTCTTTCAACAAAGGATAGGGCTGCTTTTATTTTTGGCAACATTGAACCAGATCCAAATTGACCTTCGTCAATGTATTTGTTGATAAGATCTTTTGTCAATACATCAAGTTCTTTTTGATTATCTTTATTAAAATTAATTGCAACTCTATCAACAGCTGTTAAAATTATTAACATATCTGCATTTATAACTTCAGCAACTTTTGCAGCGGCAAAATCTTTATCAATGACAGCAGCGATTCCTGTATATTGTGATTTATCTTCTATAACAGGAACACCACCACCACCACAACATATAACTAAAAATTTGTTTTCAACTAATTTTAAGATCATATCCTTTTCTATGATGTCTACAGGAACTGGAGATGCAATAACTCGTCTCCATCCTCTACCAGAATCTTCAACAATGTTTCATCCTTTACTTTTAGAAAGTTCATTCGCTTTTTCTAAACTCATAAAAGAACCAATTGGCTTTGTAGGATTTTTAAACCCAGGGTCTTGTTTATCTACGATAACTTGCGTTATTATTGAAGCAACATCCTTATTAATTTTTTTATGCCTTAGTTCATTTTTTAAAGCCTGTTGGAGATGATAACCAATATATCCCTGGCTCATTGCTCCGCATTCGGGAAAGTCAACAATAGGGGACTCTTCATTATTAAGATGAGCAATATCAAAACCATTATTAATCATACCAACTTGAGGGCCATTTCCATGGACTATTATTAACTCATTCTTCTTTTCTACAAAATTAACTAATTGTTTGGCAGTTTGCTTTACAATTTCTAATTGTTCTATAGGAGTACTTCCTAAAGCGTTTCCACCAATTGCTATTACTATTTTTGACATTATTTTTCTCCTTTATATTAAATAATAGGTTTTCCTATTGCTCCACCAATTAAAAGTAAGATAAAGCAAGCAACGGTTAGGGCTAAAATTATTTTTCAAATTGAATTTAAAAACATTGCATAATCAATTCTTGCATATGCAATAGCTCCCATAACAACTCCAGATGTTGGGGTTATAATATTTACCAACCCACTTGCAAATGAAAATGCTGTGATTGAACCAGATGCTAAAATACTTGAATCTTTTGCAACGATCCCAGTTAATAGGGGAAAGACTGCGGTTGCAAAACCAGATGTTGATGGAATTACAAATGATAATAAAATGAAAATAATAAATAAGATTATAATTATTCCAATACTAGAGCCAATTCCTCCAATAGAATTACTTAATCCAATAATAACTAATTCTTGAATATGGCTATTTTGAAGCACAACACCAACACCACCAGCTGTTGCAATTATTAAACAAACACTAAGTATATCTCCAGCTCCTGTCATAAATTCTTTTAATAGAGTTGATTCTTTGTAACAATTGATTATAGCCAATGCTATTGAACCAATTAAGAAGAATGCAGCAGCAGTATCTAAACCACCAATACCAAATCCCTCTGCCATACCAGAAAGGTATGGTAATTTGTCAATTACAAAATTTTGCAATCTCATAGATGGTCCATAAGTTAAAGGGTCACCATCAACATCTTTATAACCAAGAATACTATCTCATCCAACCATATAAAGAATCATAATTAGAAATACAAATCCAAAAACTACAATAGATAATTTACGTCTTCAATTCATATCAATTATTTCTACACTCTCAGATAAAAAGAATTTTTTATCTCCTTCCATAGTTGCAAAAGTGTAAGATTTTTGTGGATCAAGTTTTACTTTACGAGCATATAACATTACCATAATTATTGCTATTGATGTTAGGACTACTCAAGATATTAATCTAAGTCCAATCCCATCACCAACAGATGTGGTTATTTGTTTAGTACTTGTTAAAGCGTTAACAGCGACACTAATACAAAATGGATTAACTGTTGAAGCAATAACTCCAACACCAGCACCAACCAAAACAATGAACAACCCAGTTATTTTATCAAAACCAGCTGCCATCATTAAGGGGATACATATCATATAAAATCCTAATGATTCTTCAGCCATTCCTTCTGTTGTACCACAGAAAGAGAAGAATAACATAAGTGGAATAATTGCTCACACTTCTTTACCTTTTAATTTTGAAGTTATTGCTTGAGAAAAACCTTCTAATGATTTTGTTGACATTAATACATTTATAAATGCACCAAGAGTTAGGATAAAAATAATAATATCTGCTTTTTGTACAAAACCTTTCATTGGTGCTAGGAATACATCAAATATTCCAAGTGCTTTTATTTTGGTGGGGACATTATTTACTTCTGTTGTAGTCCCAGACCATTTCAAAACTCAAGATATTAGAATAATTGCAAAAATTATTAATAAAAGAATAGTAAAAGCAGATAACATCTTAAATTTTATTTTTTTACGGTTTTTGCTAATATGTAAATTATCTTGGTTTATGTTATTTACTTTGCTATTTTGTTCTTCTTTTTCTTGCATTATTTTCACCCCCGTCTATTTACTAATTGAGTTCTATAATTTATTTTCCAATTGTTGCAACCATTACTGCTTTAATTGTATGAAGTCTATTTTCTGCCTCTTCAAAGACAACAGAGTTTTTAGATCTAAAGACTTCATCTGTTACTTCCATTTCTTTGAGATTAAATTCTTTTTGGATGTCTTTTGCAACATCTGTGTTAAGATCATGAAAGGCTGGTAAACAGTGCATGAAAAGCATATCACTTTTAGCTTCGTTTAATACCACCTTATTAACTTGAAAAGGTTTTAATTGTTGTATTCTTGATTTTCATACAGATTTTTCCTCTCCCATTGAAACTCAAACATCTGTATAAACAACATCAGCATCTTTACAAGCTTTTTTAAGATCGTCTGAAAAATTAATTGTAGCTCCAGTTTCTTTAGCTATTGTTTTGCATTCATTTATTAATTTTTCATCAGGCCATAATTCTTTTGGGCCAGCTCCAACAAAGTGCATTCCCATTTTAGCACATCCAACCATTAATGAGTTCCCCATATTATTTTTAACATCTCCAGCAAAAACAAGTTTTATGTTTTTAAGTGTATCTTTGTATTCAATAATTGTAAGAAAATCTGCTAAAATTTGAGTTGGATGAAATTCATTGGTAAGACCATTGTAAACTGGTACTTTTGAATATTTTGCAAGACTTTCGACATCAGATTGTAAATAACCACGAAACTCAATGGCATCATACATTCTTCCCAATACTTTTGCAGAATCTTCGACAGATTCTTTCTTTCCAAACTGTGACCCACTAGGACCAAGATAAGTAACATGTGCCCCTTGGTCCATTGCTCCAACTTCAAAGGCACAACGTGTTCTTGTTGAATCTTTTTGGAAGAGAAGAACAATATTTTTTCCTTCCATTGTTTTAATTTCATTTCCTACGTATTTTGCTCTCTTTAGGTCTCTCGCAAGATCTAACAAATATTTTATTTCTCTTGGTGTAAAGTCTAATAATTTTAAAAAACTTTTTCCTTTTAAATTAAGTGCCATATATTTATTCCTTTTCTTTATTTTTATTTTTTAAATGATTGCATTTCGTCACGTCATAAGGGCATTGACATACATCTAGGACCACCACGTCCACGTGACAGTTCAGAAGATTCTGTTAATAAAACCTCAACACCTGCTTTTTTTAAAAGTTCAATTGTAACAGTGTTTCTATTGTAAGCAATTACTTTACCAGGTTCTAATGTTAAAACATTAGTCCCATCATTTCATTGTTCACGACCTTCAGAAATCGGGTCATCACCACCACATTTAATAATTGTTACTTTGCGACCAGTTAAATCAGATAGTAGTTCTTCTAAATTTATATCTAGTAGTTTTTTACCTTTTGGTGTTAATTCATATATTTTAAATTCATCCATACTTTCAAAGATTAAAGGGTGTGCAATAAATTTGTCATAATCTATATTTGTAAATACTGTATCTAAATGCATAAAACTTCTACTTTTTGGAAGGTCTAAGGCAATGATTTTTTTGTATATTCCTTCCTTAAATAAAAGTTCAGCTACTTTTTCGACAGCTTCAATTGTTGTTCGTTGAGAAACACCGATAATCAAAGTTTCTTTATTAAGAACGAGAATATCTCCACCTTCAATATGGGCATCTTTTCAATCTCTTTGATAATAATATGGAACATTTCCAGCATAATTTTTATGATTTTTAAAAACAAAATCTGGAAATAGGGTTTCTCGATTTCTAGTAACAGACCACATTCTATGCATTGTTATTCCGTGTGCAATTGATGAAAAAGGATCACGCTGAAATAGTATATTTGGCAAAGGGTCTGCCACAAATGGATAAGTATTTTTTTCATTGATGTTTAATTCTATTTTTTTAGTCCCAGCAATCATTTTTTTTGCTAAGCGTTTATTGTCAAGATTAAACAAATAATCAAAAAAAACTTTTTCATATTTTTTATCAACTTCTGCTTCTAAAATAAATTGGTTTATAAATGATGTTCTTAATTTTGGGTTTTGGTCTAATGTTTCTGCAACAAGTGTTTCGATATATAAAACCTCAACACCATTATCTTTCATTAATTTTGTAAATAAATCATGTTCTTTGATTGCAACATCTTTAAAAGGGATATCATCGAACAATAACCTGTCTAATAATTCGGGTGTTAGATTTTCAATTTCTTCACCAGGTCTATGAACTAAAACAGTTCTTAGCCTTCCAATTTCTGAAAATACATTAATTTTTGCTGTCATTTTTATTACCTCCTGTTTAAAGATAGCCAATAATTTTTATGACTCTATTTGAAAATTGTAATATCAAACTGGTCAAACAATTGTTTTTATATAAACTCGTATGTTTAGATAGGACAATAGTTGCCATTTTTTTATTAGCTATCTCACTTGTTATTTTCTGCTTTTTTTTTTTTTTTGTAAAAAAAGGAATATTTTTAGAAAGTAATTTAATGTATATAGTACTACAAGTTTCGTGTAGTACTATATTTTATTTATATGATTTATAAGAACAACAAAAATTTTGATATAATAATATGATAAATATTTGTACAAAATTATTGCAAATAAATTTTATTATTAAGATTTTATAGAAAAAGTAGTTAATTGATCTTATATCCAACATTTAGTTAACTATAAAAATAACAATAATTTAGTTATTTTCCTTATATTCTATCAATATCTTTAATTTTATTAATTTATGAAACTTGCATAATTATCTTGTTGATTTTCATATTTATACTGTTAAAATGTTATAATCTATATGTAGTTTAGATGCAATAGCTATTCTATATAAGGAGAAAACATGGCACCAAAAAGCGAGAAAGAAATTTTTGAAACAGAATATGATGTTCTTTTTAATGAGGTTGACACTCTAAAAGTAACCCCAAATGGAGTTAAAATTGAAGAAATTGAGAATGAAGAATAAAAAGTTATAATTTGACACTACAAATTATAATTAATAAATATATTATTCTTTTTATTAATATCTCAGCCAAAATAATTATATTTATATATAAATTAAAGCTAGATAATATCTATGCTTTTTTTATAAGCAATAATAATTAAAATAGGAACGATTAGCAAATTTTATTAAACAAGTAATTTATTAATTATTATCATTTATTATCAGTAAATAAAGCTTCTTAACTTTTGTTTAAAATATCCAACATTTACATTAAAACCTAATAGTTTTTTGTGTAAAATAATAATAATGAATTATTTTTTTATACAAAAAAAACCAGATGAATTGGCGGACATATTTATAAGTTGTGTTTTAACAGAAATAGAACAATATCCGTGTATGGGCCTTGTTTCCAAAATAAATAATGGTTGTCATAAGGATATGGATTATAAACTATTTAAAAAGAGTAGTCTAGCAATAGAAAATTTATTAAAAGACATTATAAAAAATATTGATAAAATAAAAGATTTTAATGATTTGAAAAAAATCGGTTATAAAAATGAAAAAGAGATGTTTTTACTAACAAAAAATATCAACACTCACAAGGGGTTAATATTTTGTACCTCAGTCTATTTTTATTGTCTCTTAAAATTTAAACCAAAAGATTTAAAAAGTCATATTAAAAATATTTCACTTCTTTGTAAGAATATAAAAAAAGAGTACGGAAAATCACAATCAATTGGTGATGAATTATATCGAAAATACAAGATCTTAGGCGCTAAATATCAAGCCTATAAAGGCTATAAAATCATTTATAAGGCTTTAAATTATTATCATTTAAATATTGTCAAAAAAGATATTGATAAATCTTTAAAATTATTTCTTTTACTTGGATATATTAGTATTAAGATAAAAGATACAACATTAATTAACAAAATCGGTCTAAAAAAATATAAATTATACAAAAAAAAGATTAAAATATTACTATGTAGTTATAAAGAAGAAGAGATATATAATTTTAACAAATGATGTATTGAAAATAATGCTTCTCCCGGAGGAAGTGCTGATATTTTTGTATTATTATTATTCACCAATATGATAGTTATAAATTAAAAACGAGAGGAAAAATATGAAAGAATTATTAACGAAAGAGATGCTTGTTACAAAAAATGAGATGATTTCAAAATCGCAATTAAAAATTGCTAAAAAAGCTCAAAAACTTGATGACTTTAAAATAAAAAAGCTTATAATTGCAGAAAAAGAGTACTTAATTTCTAAAATGAATATTGAACACGTTGTTGGAAAATATGAAAGAAAGTTAAAACTTGCTCATTATAAGTACAATGACACAAATAAAAATGAAAAAAAATACGCTAAAATTGAAAAGTTCATAAAAGGTCGTTTTGAATGATATAAAGAATCATTAGAAATTGTTGAAAAGAATTTTGCTTTAGCAAAAGAAGATATTGAAAGTGGTGTTTATAAGGCAGCGCAATTAAATATAAAGTTTTATATTAATCCAATTAATAAAAAATATTCAAAAATGAATTATAAGATGAATGCAAAAATAATTAAAGATGAATATAAAAGATGGATAGCAACACCAGAAAGCAAGACAGAAATCATTAAACTTAAAGAAGAATATAAAAACGCTGTTGCACAAGAAAAAATAAAAATTGCTGAATTTAAAAAAGCATATAAACAAGAACTGGCAGATAAAATCTTAAATAATACATTTACAATGTCAGAACAAGAACTTACTGCTAAAAAAAACCAATTAGCAGATAAATTGGCAAAAGAAATTGCCGAAGAACAAACAAAAATAAATAGTAACGCTTCTCCTGAAGAAAAAATTTGGTTAGATACTTTTATTTCATTTAAAACACTAGAATATCGAAAATCAATGAAAGTTCTTAAAGCATCTTCAGATGCTAGCTATGATAAAAAAATGCTTAAAATAAGTTTAAAAAATACATTAAGGCATAATATCTCAAGTGTTAAAGCAAATACAAAAATTATAAAATCAAAATTGAATAATTTAGTCTTAAAATATAAGTATATTCAATTATATGAAGAAAGTGATAAATTATACACTCCATTTACAATTATGATTAAAAAGATCTTTGTAAATTTTAAAACAAATATTATTAATTATTTCAAAGATTTAGGTGATAAATTTTCAGAGATGAGAAATTGACGCTTGATTGACTTTGTTAGGGCAAAAATTTGAGGAATACCATTTTACTTATTAGCTTTTTTTGTTTTAATTATATGTCTAGCGTATGGGATAAATGTTATAAAAGTAAACATGATTTGGGCTTTTGCATTTTTACTCGTAACAGCAACTGTTTTTGGGGTTATATTTGAAGCAATTCCAATTTTTAATCGTTATATGGGAGGTGCTGTTTTAGGTTGTATGCTTGTTGGAGTTACTATGGTATCTACAAAAGTAATTGATAAAAGCGGAGTCTTGTATAATTGTATAAGTACTTGATTTGATAAACAGGGATTCTTAGACTTATACGTTTCTGTTTTACTAATTGGTGCCGTGCTATCAATTCCAAGAAAAATGATTATTAAAGCATTTGGTGGGTTCTTTGTAGTAATTGTTATTGGAACTATATTTTCAATTATGTTTGCCTTTTTTGGGGCAAAACTAATTGGAATGTCTAATAAAAAATTATTACTTGGATATGCATTGCCAATTCTATGTGCTGGAAATGGTGGTGGAGTCCAACCAATTGCAACAATGGCTGGTAATGCAGGTTTTGATAAGTCTTCATGATTATCTGGTGCATTGGCAATATCAACAATTGCATCTATCGTTTCAATCTTATTTGCAGCAATAATTGATAACTTAGGAAAAGCAGTTCCAAAGCTTTCTGGTAATGGACAACTTATGAAACAAGATATACATATTGCTGAGAGAAAAACAAAAACTTCTCATAAACACATTACAATATCACTTTTAATGGTAACTGTTATCTTTATTTTCTCAACAATTATTTCAGATGCAATTATTACAAAAGACTTAATTGGAATAGCAATTCCAAATTATGCTTGAATGGTTATTATTTGTTTAATTATAAACGTGGCTGACGTTTTACCAGAAGATATTAAAAAAGGTGCCCTAGAAACTAATAAATGGGTTGCCAAACAAACAACATGGTTATTAATGCTTGGTGTTGGAATTGTTTACATTGATTTGGATAAATTTCTAAATGCTCTGAACCTAACATCAGTGTTTATTTGTACACTATTTGTTATTGGTTCTATTGTTGGAATTATGTTAGTTTCTAAAATTTTAAAAATGAATACTGTTGAAGCTGTTTTATCTGGTGGATTGTGTATGACAACCCAAGGAGGGACCGGTGTTGTCTCGGTCCTTGGAGTTTCAAATAGAATGGAATTAATGGCTTTTGGTCAAATAACATGTAGGATAGGTGGTTCACTAATTTTAGTATTAGCAGCTGGACTATTCTCAATTTACAATGATGGTTCAGTCGGACAACTAGTATTTTAAAAAAAGGAGATTATAATGGATAATGTATTTATGTGTGGAAGTGTAGAATCTAGTGATGTGCTTGTAAAATATACAAAAACAGAATCACCACTAAAAATAGTAATTGAGTCAAAAGTTATATATCAATTTGGTGACGAGATAAAGCATTTATCTGCACAATATTGTAAAGAGATAGGGCTTACAAAAGGCGAATTATTTTTAAATGATCAAGGAGCAATTCCTGCTGTTTTAAAAGCAAGAATCCTTGGTGTTGTTGATAAAATGAAAGGGGATAAATAATTTATGAAAGGTTGAAAAAGAACAACAACCAGAAAGCATATGCTATTTGTCCCAGCTGACAAACCTGCAATGTATCGTGATGTTATATTTTATAAACCAGATACAATTATGTTTGACTTAGAAGATGCAATAAGTTTTTCTGAGAAAAATTCAACTAGAATATTGTTAAATCAAATGTTACAAACAATTGATTATAATACATATGGAATTGAAGTTTGTGCGCGTGTTAATGGATTAGATACACAATGATTTGAAGAAGATGTAAAAGCTGTTATTAATGGTGGAGTTAATATGATTAGACTTCCAAAAGTTGAATCAAAAGAAGATATCATTGCTGCTATTGCTGTTATGGAAAAATATGAAAAAGAATTTTCTAAGGATGAAACATTAATATTTGTAGCAATCGAATCTGCTAAAGGTGTATTAAATGCTAATGAGATTGTTCAAGCATCTAAAAGAGTGGTTGGAATTGCTTTAGGTGGAATGGATTATCTTCTAGATTTAAAAGCAGAAAAACTACCAGATCGTACTGAATTATTATACGCTAGACAACATTTAGTTCATGTTGCTAGAGCCAATAAAATTGATGCCTTTGATTTATTGTTTTCAAATACAACAGATGATGAGGGATTTATAAAAGAATTTAAATTTATAAAAGCCTTAGGATTTACAGGAAAATCTGTAATTCATCCAAATCAAATTGGTTTAATCAATGAAGTATATAAACCAACTTCAAAACAAATAGAATATGCTTTAGAAATGAAAAAAGCATTTGATGAATCAATTAAAAAAGGTGTTGGAGTATTCTTGTTTAGAGGTAATATGGTTGATAAACCCGTTATTGAAAAACAATTAGAAATAATTGATCTTGCAATTGAATTTGGATTAATTTCAAAAGGAGATATTAAATAATGAGTAGAATAATTGATGAAAAAACTTTATCACAAATAAAAAACTTAAATTATAAATTAACACCATTTAAGCCAAATGAAAATAAACCAAAAGCAAAACATATTGTTAGAGACAAAATTGTAGATATGAAAACTGCAATAAAAAATTGTGGTCTTAAAGATGGAATGACAATATCATTTCATCACCATTTTCGTGGAGGTGATTTAACTGTTAAACATGTAATGGAAACAATCAAAGATTTAAAAATAAAAAAATTAACAATTGCAAGTAGTAGTTTTACAGATGCTCATAACTTTTTAACAACATATATTGAAGATGGTTATGTTGTTGGTTTAGAAACTTCTGGTTGTCGAGATGAATTGGGAAGATTTATATCTTCTGGAAAGTGTCCAAAACCGATGATAATTAGAAGTCACGGTGGAAGAGCTCGCGCTATTGAAAGCGGTGATTTAAAAATTGATGTTGCATTTATTGCAGCATCATCTAGTGATTGTTTGGGAAATTCTAACGGAACAATCGGAAAATCATTATGTGGGTCCTTGGGATATGCTATGGTTGATGCTAAATATGCTACTAAAACAATTATAATTACAGACACCATTGTTGATTATCCAAATCAAAAAAAATCAATTTCTCAATCAGATGTTGATTGAGTTGTTAAGGTTGATACAATTGGTGACTCAAAAAAAATTGTTGGTGGAGAGATTCGTTTAACATCTGCACCAAAAGAAGAAATAATTGCTAAAAATATTGGAAAGATTGTAACCAACACTAGTTTATTTCAGGATGGATTTTCAATTCAAATGGGTTCTGGTGGAGCCTCTCTTTCTGCTATTAAAGTTATTAAAGAAGAGATGATTAAAAGAAATATTAAAGCTTCATTTTGCTTGGGGGGGATAACATCACACCAAGTTAAATTATTGGATGAAGGTCTTGTTGAAAGATTAATTGATACACAATGTTTTGATTATGGCGCAGTAGAATCAATATCAAATAATGCAAATCATATGGAAATATCTGCATCAGAATATGCAAACCCTAGTAATAAATCCCCATTTGTTAATAAGTTAGATTATGTAATTTTATCTGCCCTAGAGGTTGATTTAGATTTTAATGTTAATGTAATTACTGGTTCTGATGGAATTATTAGAGGGGCAAGTGGTGGACACTCAGACACAGCTGATGGAGCTAAAATTTCAATAATTGCACTTCCATTAATTAGAGGAAGAATTAGTTGTATCTCAGAAAAAGTAAATACAATTATTACCCCCGGAAATACAGTTGACATTGTTGTTAGTGACTTTGGTATTGCCGTTAATCCAATACGAACAGATTTAATTAAAGAACTAAAAGAAAAAAATATTCCCTTAATAACATTATCACAAATGAAGGAAATGGCAGAGAGTGTAATTGGAGTAGCTAAACCAATTGATTTTGATTATTCCAAACCCGTTGCTGTTGTCGAGTATCGAGATGGCAGTGTTATCGATGTTGTTTATAAAGTTAAATAGTGTTAAAAAGTTTACAAAAAATATTAAAAGGAAAAGAAGAAAAACAAGAAATTATAAATAATTTATTTAAAAAAGATATTTATATAATTTCTTTAAACACAAATTTCCCAGGAAAGAAAAAAAATATTCCCCTTTATAAAAAGTTTTTTAATAAAATTGAAAAACAAATATCAGTAAAAATTAATGAAATTTTTAATCCTCAATCATTTATTGTTATTAAAAACAATTCTGGAATAACGAAATTGTATGTTATAGATAAAACCAATGACGGGGTTGAAAGTAAATTAGAACTTATAGCAATAGAAAATAACTTTCAAAACTATTCAAAATATATAGATTTAGATTTATATATTAAAAACGATAAATTAATAAGTAGAAGTGATCTTAATATTGCAAATAAAAAATGTTTTATTTGCAATAATGATGCAAAAATTTGTACAAGAAACAAAAACCATTCTATAGATGAATTGGTAAGATTTGTAAAAAATGATATTTATAAATTATTAAAAATGAGGTAAATAAATGAGTAACAATTTTGAAATTGAGGAGTTAGATCTTACTAATAGCCAAAAATATAATGAACTATCAGAATTTCTCTTAAGGTTTGATCTTAAAATAGATAATATTGATTATACTATTGTTTTTAGGGATGATAATAATATTATAGCTACTGTTAGCAAATATGGAAATCTTATAAAGTGTAGTGCAATATGCGAAAAATATACAGGAAGAAATCTTCTAAATACACTTATTACGAAAATGTTTTACAAGATAAATGAAGAGGGTTATGACTGTTCATTTTTAATTACGAAAATATCGAATAAATCAAAGTTTGAACAAATAGGATTGTATAAGGTATATCAAAATGATAATATTATTTTCTTTACAAATAATTATGAAAAATTAAAAAAATATGAAAGATACTTATTTGATATATCAAAGAAAAATGATCGAGAAAAAGCTGCCGCCGTTGTTGTTAATGCAAATCCATTATCTAAAGGTCACGATTATTTAATAAATACAGCAGCAACGCAAAATGAGTTGGTTTATATAATTCCTGTTTATGAGGATGTTTCTTTCTTTACATATAAAGAAAGAGTAGAGATGATAAGAAACTCGATTAAAAAATATGATAATGTATATTTACTTGAGGGTAGTGAATTTCTAATTTCAAAATCAACATTTCCAAGTTATTTTTTAAATCAAGAAAAGGAAATTGTAGAAGAACAGTCTAAACTAGATGCTGGCCTATTTTGACAAATTTATTGTAAAAATCTAAATATTGTCAATAGATATGTTGGAGAAGAGCCCTTCTCAAGAACAACAAATATTTACAATTATGTATTAGAAGAATTTTTAAAATCTAAAAAAATAAAATTAAATATAATTAAGAGATTAGAAGTTGATGGAAAACCAATATCTGCCTCTCAAATAAGAGAGGCGATATTAAACCAAGATATTGAACTATTAAAAAAATATTGCTTAGATACAAATATTGATTTTATATCTAGTAAAGAAATATATGATAGAGCAATTAATCATAAGGATAAAATTTATAAAAAAAATTAAGGATGGTAATAAAATGAGTAAAATTAAAAAACACTTAGAATTATTAGAAAAAGAAAGAATTTCAACAATTATAAGAACAGATGATCATGATAATGCATATAACATTGTTAAAGGTAGTTATTTAGGAGGAATTAAATTTGTTGAAATAACATTGACAATTCCAAAAGCTTATGAATTAATTGAGAGATGTTCAAAAGAGTTTCCAGATTTAAATATCGGAGCAGGAACAATCTTTACAGTAGATGAGGCTAGTAAAGCAATCAAGGCTGGAGCAACATATATAGTTAGTCCAGTTGTGACTATTGATGTATTGAAATGAGCTAATAAAAATGATATTTTATCAGCGCTTGGGGCAGTTACTCCAACTGAGTTTTATGAACTATATAAAAATAACGCTCCAATTATTAAATTTTATCCTTCAACAGCATTTCCATTAAATTATATGGGAATAATTAAAAATCCATTTCCAGGACTAAAAATATTGGCAACTGGTGGAGTTAATAAATCAAATGTAATAGAATTATTGAAAAACGGAGCGTTAGCTGTTGGTGTTACTGAAGAATTGGGTGGAGCTAAAGTTGGAACCAGTCTTGAAGAAATAACAAAGATAGCAAAAGAATATGTGCAAATAGTAAAAAGCATCACTAACTAAAAAATATTATAAATATTAATATATTGTAAAAAAACCAAGCATTCAAGTTTGGTTTTTTAAATGGTTTTATAATTCTTGTTTTATTTTGTTTAATAGTATAAGAGAAGCTATTTAAGGTACCTTGAGAACTAAGTAACAAGATATGAGCTTTTCAACCACGATATCATTAATACAATTTTACAATATAAGTGTTTATTATAAATTCACTCATAATTCAATCAAAAATTTTTGAATTAATAAACAATTTCTTAACTCTTAAAACGCATTACTTTTTACAATCTTTCAAAAAATTATTAACAATAAAAAAATATTATAGGCACACATTTATAAATAAAAAAGCGGGGAGTTATTATTTTTACATCATCTTCAAGGTAACAATTCTCCCATTTTAACTTGTTCTTATTTTTTTGAAACAAACTAACATATATCATAAGTCAATAATATATTTTTTTGATATAATTAAAGAGAGAAATATTTATGGAGAGAGAATAGATGGCAGCAAAACCAAAAGAGCCCAGATGTAGATCCAAGGATATATTTGGGAGATGTAAAAATAAAGGAGTAGCTTTAGTTTGTATGAGTTGTCTTAAAGGATGAACAACAACTGTTGATACTGTCAATGATATCGGTAAAAAAATGAGTTTAAAAAAAATGCTTGTAGCTGTTGAGGGTGCACTTGATGCTGTTGGTAAGGAAATTGATGAAGAGGAGGAAATGAAAGCAAAGAAAAATAAGAAACACTAGTGTTTATGTTTTTATAAATTAAATCAAAAAGAATTGACAAATAATATAAAGATATTTAATATACATATGTAGGTCTTAGAAGTCTTAGTATACCTTTGGGTTAACTTAATCGTATACATTTTTATAAAGTAGGGAAGTTCTGTACTAAAAAAAGGTGGTTTTCAACCATTTTTTATTTTTTATGGTGTATTAAATTATATAAATATGAATGAATTATCCTTTTATTTTGATGAAAGGATAATATTGGATTAAGAAGTTTTATAATTAAGCCTGGTTTTTAAATAAATATATTTTTGTAATAAAAAAATAATCTACAGGGGTAAAAAGCGTAGATTATCCACATTTGAATATACTAATAGCTGGGGGGTTGTTAGGTTATCGCCATTATCTATACTATATAATACTAACTATAAATTGCAACATATTTTACTCATTATTATACTTTTTTGAAAAAGTATAATAACTAATTAGTAATTTTAGATTTTAATTGATGATAAGTTTAAAAATATATTATTTTATAACACTAGTCGATATAGGGTTTTTCAACTAATAGTGGTTCATTACAAGTTTCACACCTAATATTCACCTCTTGACGAAGTCTAAATTTATAGTTGCATTTTGCACAACTATAATCAACTATTTTTTCTCTTGATATCTTCAATTTTTGTTCTTTATCTATTTTCTCCTCCAATAGTTTTTCTTCAATAATTTTGTAGTTATCAAAATATACAATATCTTCAAAAATGTGTCTATCTATATCAAGACTGTTAATTATGTCCAATAGTTCATTAGTTGGGGATGTTGAAGAATATCCTCTTCATCCATCTCTATCAACGTTAAGCTTAGCTTTAAGTGCCATTTCCTTAAAAAATGCATTATGTCTTTTTCCGTTTGTATCTTGAATTTTAAGTTCATGATTCATTTGGTGACACATTTCGTGGATAAGAACAGCTATTATTTGATAGATATCTCCAGTTAGCGCATAGTTATTAATAGTTATTAATTGAGCATTATTTGAAAAAATATTTCGATCAGATTCTATCAGATGACTATATATACCCAGTGTAACCGAACAACCAACTCTTCTTTTTGCAAGACCATTAATTGTAATATTAACATCTTTAAGTTTGTTGTCAAATAATATTCTATTAATCTGACTATGAACATTGTGTAATTGACCAATAAGATCAATTATTAAGGTTTTTTTATTTTCCATATTTGAAATTTTATTATTAAGCATATTATGATTATCACATTAAATTTAGTTAATATTCTTGTTTTTTAGTATTTTTTTGAAAAAAAATTTTTTAATCATAATAATATCAATTTGTGGCATTAAAAATTCCATCAAAGTTATTGAAATACTTGTTTAAGGTAATAGTATTATAATATGTTCAATTATCAAATTTGCAAAAATATAAAAACTGTAAATTTGTCTTAAAGTAAGATAATAATACACTTGTTTAAGAAACATATTGTATAATTATAATGAAAAGTATTGTACTATTAATTATTAAAGGTAAAACTTTAACTATGAAGTGCATAATATGTTCATAAATGTATAACAAATTATATTTATTGTGGGTATTTTATGAATTAAACTTTGTAAAATGGAAGGAAGTCACATGTTTAAAGAAGTAAAAAACAAAGTAAAACAAAAATGACCGTCAAGAATAAAAAATTCAATAAACGCTATTTTAATTATTGGGTGTCTTGATATTTTTTTAAGTTTTTCACTTTCTTTAGTTGGGATCTATAACCCATTCAGTCTGTCTTCTATTTATTTGTTAATATTTAACTTTTCTCTCATAATAGCTGGAATTTCATATGCTGCTTATTTTCTTTCAGAATTGATTTATAACTATAATTTAATCATTAGAAATGCAATTAGTAGAACACAAAAAATTAATAAATTACTAGTAATTAATGAAATTTCTTCATTTCTAAAAATCTATTTCTTTATAACATTTATATTTTACTTTTTAATCTTTAGAGACGCTTTTACCTTTATTAACCATAAACTTCTTTACAACGCTTATATTGTCTTTATTGTTCTTAGTACAATTGTATTTACAATGTCATTGATTATTTTAATTTTATTAATAGCGTATAATAACAAATTAAGAAAAAAATTAATTAAAAGAAAAGAATATTCTTTATTATCTATTTTAGAAAATAATGATCTTACACTTTTTAAATTTTTAGAAAATAAAATATCTTTTATTTATAAATATAAAACAATTGAAAATAATAAAAATAATAAACAACTACCAAGCTATTTCATTGAAATGGATGGCTTATTTAAATGTATAAAAAATACAAAAATAATAACAATCCAAAAAGGAAATATTTACCCTAGCTATTTATAGTAATTTTTTAATTGTACAATTTTATATTAAACAAAACTATAAATAGAATAGAGGTATATTTTATGAAAAAATTTTTAACATTATTTGGTTCATTAAGTCTTGCAATATCTGCATCATTGCCAGTGACTTCTTGTTCTTCTCCAAATAAAAGTAAAACTCCAACAAAACCAACCACCAACTTATTAATCCAAAATAATATCAAGGATTTCTTTTCTGCTAGAAAATTTCTCGCAAAACAATTCAATCTCAAACTAGATGAATTTACAATGACATGGACAAGTTCTCAAACTGTAAGATTGGTTCCAATGCCTGGAACCTCTCTAAGAAATACAATGACATCATTAGTCGATTATCGACTAGATAGTGGATATAATTCAATTTCAAAAAATGAGAGTTTGTCTACATTGAAAAATGAGTGTCCTTTAACAAAAGAAGAACTTAAAATACCATATATGTCTTCTTTAGAACATCCTCTGAACACCGCACCACCAACAGATAAGCAAACATTAGCTAATGATTATTTTAATGTTTTAAAATACATGTCAGGAAAAGAAATGGATGCAAATATTTATACATATAGTTATAAAAATGCATCTGATCAAAATAACCCCAACCTAAAAGGAATATTAACAGTTGTGAATAAAAATGACTCAACAGATACTGTTGATGTAAATGTAGAAAAAAATGCAATTCCAGTTGATAAATTCTTTGATTGTAATGATATATATAAGATTTATTTACCAGAAGCTATGACAAATATTACTAAAGATAATTTTTCATTATTAGGAGCAGGTGAAAGTGGACCATTTCAAGCATTTATGAATTACTATTTTGCGACAGGAAATTATGCTAATAATTTTTATGGTTATTATAAAGATGATATTGTTAATTTGTTCACTGTAATAATGATGCCTTTTGGTCCTGGTAATAACGGAATATCTATTAAAAAAACACTAGATAGTTCTGGCGAAGCGGGAGTTCTTAACTTTACACTTAAAAATAATAAAGATAATTATAGTAATGATTCTGGAATAATTAGTTCAGATGAAGATGGAAATATTTTTAATATAAATATTAATTTTACAACAGTTATGCCAGATACTGATGAATATGATTATTATGCAAGATATATTATTCAAAGAGATGCTAATGGAAAAGAACAAACTAATCTATGAGATACGTCATCAGGTGTTAATCTTAAGTATGGCCCAGTTAAGCATATCAAAGACTTAACAAGTGAAAAAGAAAGTAAAGACAAGTTCTCAAAAACAAATATTGGAAAAGACTATTTAACTGAATATGAATTTGATGAATTTAAATTAAAAAATCCTACAGAGAGTGATATAGATATTAAAAAAGAATTTGTAAATAAACTTAATAGTGTTACTGGTTCAAAATTGGATTTTGGTGTATTTCTTGACGACGAAATATCTTTAATAAAAGAGGATGATGGTTATTATTACCTTGCTCCAAAGTTTGGTTCAAGAGTGATGAGTATTATGCAAAAAAATGCTATGGTGAATAATTTTATTACAATAACACCATTAGTCCCTAAATTTCAGAACACCATTGGCTCATATGTTTTTAGGGTTAATGTACAAAATAACTAATAATAATTATCAATTTTATTATTTTAATTCTTATAGGTTAATTATAATAAATTACTATTATTTAAAAGAATGTAGTAGTAATTGATAATACATAAAAAAAGCAAGTAACATAAATATTAATCTGTATAATTTAGCATTATAGTCGGTGTACTAAATTGTTATGATCTGCGTGAATTATTATTTTCTCAGATCATTTTTTATTTAGCCTTTATTTTGTTGTAAATGCATATTGTTATTAAAAGCTATATATTTTTAATAAGTAATTAGATAACATTCTGAGATGTTAATATTGTAATAAAAAAATTTTCTTAAATAATAAAAATAGATTATTATTAAATTTATAGAGTTGATTTAAAATAATAGATGTTTTTATGAAAAAACTATCATTAATTTATTTTGTATTTAAAATAAATTTCTTATTTTTTTACCTTTATTGAATATTTTTTAGTTAACTTATTAAAAAATAGAAGAACCTTTTATATAAAAAAAGTACAATATCTTACTCAAAAAATAGTTGGTAAAAGTAAATTTAAGTAAATGAAGTTAAACTATGTTGTAGATAATAAAAATATATTTCAAATAACTACCAAAAACTCTGTCAGATGTAAAATCATTAAAATATGTGGTGGATAAAAATTGACCATCTGCATATAATTAAATAGCAAATAAAATTACAAGTATATCTAAAGGACCGTTTCATCCCTACATATGATGAATTTAATGCTCTTTAAGCAAGTATATTATAAAAAAATTAATATCTGATTTGAGAAAATTTTAAAAAAAAATTCAAATTATTTAGTTATATTTCCTATAGAACGATTATTCTCTAATAGAATTTTTAATGAAAATAATCTAGAAAAAATATTTTAGATATTTTAATTGGTAAACTATGTATCTAAAGAATTATTTGTTAAATATAATCATTTAATTACTAGTCTTAATCACGATATATTATTTTAAATTTAAATTTAGTAAGCAATTTAATTAATTTTTCAATATCTTGTTTGGTATATTGAAAAATTAACCTATAATGATGATTTAAGTATTAATTGGTAACATCTTTTGATATAATAATGATAAAAGAAAATACGTGGAAGGAACATTCTTGTGGAAAATTCACTTAATATTGTTAAATATTTAAGATCAATAAACACTGATAAATTTAAAAGTCGAAAACTTATTAAAATTAATGGTTTAGAAATGTATGAGGGAGAATTTTGCTTATATAAAATATTATATTTGGCAAATATTTTTTATTATCTATTAAATAATAATTATTTAATCGATCCAATGAAGTGAAAAAAATGAAAAAATGGACCTGCTAATACTAAAATTAGAAAATATTTTAAATTGGTTGATAAGGACTATAATTTAGAAGATAAAATAAAATTTTTTTTAGATGCAATAAATAATTTTTTTATCGATGCCTCGTCAACCGAATTGTATGAAATCACTCATTGTGACCCTTCATATATCCAAGCAGAGGATAATCAAGAAATTGATATTGCAAAAAATATTAAATATTATAAAAAAGAGTACAAGGAAGCAATATCTTGCTTTAAACAAAAATTTAATGACATAGTTGCGTAAATTAATTTTACCAATGGATAGAAATGATTTTTCTAATATAGTTACTCCCACTTTAAAAATTATTTCTTAATTTTAAAATAGTAATTTTATATAACTTTTTATGCCATTTTATCAATATTGAATATATAATAAAATTAGTTATGTTGTTAATAAATATTATTATGCATTTATTTTTTTAAAAATAAGAAACAAAGAAATGGTGACTGCATGTTTAAAGAAGTAAAAAACAAAGTAAAACAAAAATGACCGTCAAGAATAAAAAATTCAATAAACGCTATTTTAATTATTGGGTGTCTTGATATTTTTTTAAGTTTTTTACTTTCTTTAGTTGGGGTTTATAATCCATTTAGTCTATCTTCTATTTATTTGTTAATATTTAACTTTTCTCTCATAATAGCTGGAATTTCATATGCTGCTTATTTTCTTTCAGAATTGATTTATAACTATAATTTAATCATTAGAAATGCAATTAGTAGAACACAAAAAATTAATAAATTACTAGTAATTAATGAAATTTCTTCATTTCTAAAAATCTATTTCTTTATAACATTTATATTTTACTTTTTAATCTTTAGAGACGCTTTTACCTTTATTAACCATAAACTTCTTTACAACGCTTATATTGTCTTTATTGTTCTTAGTACAATTGTATTTACAATGTCATTGATTATTTTAATTTTATTAATAGCGTATAATAACAAATTAAGAAAAAAATTAATTAAAAGAAAAGAATATTCTTTATTATCTATTTTAGAAAATAATGATCTTACACTTTTTAAATTTTTAGAAAATAAAATATCTTTTATTTATAAATATAAAACAATTGAAAATAATAAAAATAATAAACAACTACCAAGCTATTTCATTGAAATGGATGGCTTATTTAAATGTATAAAAAATACAAAAATAATAACAATCCAAAAAGGAAATATTTACCCTAGCTATTTATAGTAATTTTTTAATTGTACAATTTTATATTAAACAAAACTATAAATAGAATAGAGGTATATTTTATGAAAAAATTTTTAACATTATTTGGTTCATTAAGTCTTGCAATATCTGCATCATTGCCAGTGACTTCTTGTTCTTCTCCAAATAAAAGTAAAACTCCAACAAAACCAACCACCAACTTATTAATCCAAAATAATATCAAGGATTTCTTTTCTGCTAGAAAATTTCTCGCAAAACAATTCAATCTCAAACTAGATGAATTTACAATGACATGGACAAGTTCTCAAACTGTAAGATTGGTTCCAATGCCTGGAACCTCTCTAAGAAATACAATGACATCATTAGTCGATTATCGACTAGATAGTGGATATAATTCAATTTCAAAAAATGAGAGTTTGTCTACATTGAAAAATGAGTGTCCTTTAACAAAAGAAGAACTTAAAATACCATATATGTCTTCTTTAGAACATCCTCTGAACACCGCACCACCAACAGATAAGCAAACATTAGCTAATGATTATTTTAATGTTTTAAAATACATGTCAGGAAAAGAAATGGATGCAAATATTTATACATATAGTTATAAAAATGCATCTGATCAAAATAACCCCAACCTAAAAGGAATATTAACAGTTGTGAATAAAAATGACTCAACAGATACTGTTGATGTAAATGTAGAAAAAAATGCAATTCCAGTTGATAAATTCTTTGATTGTAATGATATATATAAGATTTATTTACCAGAAGCTATGACAAATATTACTAAAGATAATTTTTCATTATTAGGAGCAGGTGAAAGTGGACCATTTCAAGCATTTATGAATTACTATTTTGCGACAGGAAATTATGCTAATAATTTTTATGGTTATTATAAAGATGATATTGTTAATTTGTTCACTGTAATAATGATGCCTTTTGGTCCTGGTAATAACGGAATATCTATTAAAAAAACACTAGATAGTTCTGGCGAAGCGGGAGTTCTTAACTTTACACTTAAAAATAATAAAGATAATTATAGTAATGATTCTGGAATAATTAGTTCAGATGAAGATGGAAATATTTTTAATATAAATATTAATTTTACAACAGTTATGCCAGATACTGATGAATATGATTATTATGCAAGATATATTATTCAAAGAGATGCTAATGGAAAAGAACAAACTAATCTATGAGATACGTCATCAGGTGTTAATCTTAAGTATGGCCCAGTTAAGCATATCAAAGACTTAACAAGTGAAAAAGAAAGTAAAGACAAGTTCTCAAAAACAAATATTGGAAAAGACTATTTAACTGAATATGAATTTGATGAATTTAAATTAAAAAATCCTACAGAGAGTGATATAGATATTAAAAAAGAATTTGTAAATAAACTTAATAGTGTTACTGGTTCAAAATTGGATTTTGGTGTATTTCTTGACGACGAAATATCTTTAATAAAAGAGGATGATGGTTATTATTACCTTGCTCCAAAGTTTGGTTCAAGAGTGATGAGTATTATGCAAAAAAATGCTATGGTGAATAATTTTATTACAATAACACCATTAGTCCCTAAATTTCAGAACACCATTGGCTCATATGTTTTTAGGGTTAATGTACAAAATAACTAATAATAATTATCAATTTTATTATTTTAATTCTTATAGGTTAATTATAATAAATTACTATTATTTAAAAGAATGTAGTAGTAATTGATAATACATAAAAAAAGCAAGTAACATAAATATTAATCTGTATAATTTAGCATTATAGTCGGTGTACTAAATTGTTATGATCTGCGTGAATTATTATTTTCTCAGATCATTTTTTATTTAGCCTTTATTTTGTTGTAAATGCATATTGTTATTAAAAGCTATATATTTTTAATAAGTAATTAGATAACATTCTGAGATGTTAATATTGTAATAAAAAAATTTTCTTAAATAATAAAAATAGATTATTATTAAATTTATAGAGTTGATTTAAAATAATAGATGTTTTTATGAAAAAACTATCATTAATTTATTTTGTATTTAAAATAAATTTCTTATTTTTTTACCTTTATTGAATATTTTTTAGTTAACTTATTAAAAAATAGAAGAACCTTTTATATAAAAAAAGTACAATATCTTACTCAAAAAATAGTTGGTAAAAGTAAATTTAAGTAAATGAAGTTAAACTATGTTGTAGATAATAAAAATATATTTCAAATAACTACCAAAAACTCTGTCAGATGTAAAATCATTAAAATATGTGGTGGATAAAAATTGACCATCTGCATATAATTAAATAGCAAATAAAATTACAAGTATATCTAAAGGACCGTTTCATCCCTACATATGATGAATTTAATGCTCTTTAAGCAAGTATATTATAAAAAAATTAATATCTGATTTGAGAAAATTTTAAAAAAAAATTCAAATTATTTAGTTATATTTCCTATAGAACGATTATTCTCTAATAGAATTTTTAATGAAAATAATCTAGAAAAAATATTTTAGATATTTTAATTGGTAAACTATGTATCTAAAGAATTATTTGTTAAATATAATCATTTAATTACTAGTCTTAATCACGATATATTATTTTAAATTTAAATTTAGTAAGCAATTTAATTAATTTTTCAATATCTTGTTTGGTATATTGAAAAATTAACCTATAATGATGATTTAAGTATTAATTGGTAACATCTTTTGATATAATAATGATAAAAGAAAATACGTGGAAGGAACATTCTTGTGGAAAATTCACTTAATATTGTTAAATATTTAAGATCAATAAACACTGATAAATTTAAAAGTCGAAAACTTATTAAAATTAATGGTTTAGAAATGTATGAGGGAGAATTTTGCTTATATAAAATATTATATTTGGCAAATATTTTTTATTATCTATTAAATAATAATTATTTAATCGATCCAATGAAGTGAAAAAAATGAAAAAATGGACCTGCTAATACTAAAATTAGAAAATATTTTAAATTGGTTGATAAGGACTATAATTTAGAAGATAAAATAAAATTTTTTTTAGATGCAATAAATAATTTTTTTATCGATGCCTCGTCAACCGAATTGTATGAAATCACTCATTGTGACCCTTCATATATCCAAGCAGAGGATAATCAAGAAATTGATATTGCAAAAAATATTAAATATTATAAAAAAGAGTACAAGGAAGCAATATCTTGCTTTAAACAAAAATTTAATGACATAGTTGCGTAAATTAATTTTACCAATGGATAGAAATGATTTTTCTAATATAGTTACTCCCACTTTAAAAATTATTTCTTAATTTTAAAATAGTAATTTTATATAACTTTTTATGCCATTTTATCAATATTGAATATATAATAAAATTAGTTATGTTGTTAATAAATATTATTATGCATTTATTTTTTTAAAAATAAGAAACAAAGAAATGGTGACTGCATGTTTAAAGAAGTAAAAAACAAAGTAAAACAAAAATGACCGTCAAGAATAAAAAATTCAATAAACGCTATTTTAATTATTGGGTGTCTTGATATTTTTTTAAGTTTTTTACTTTCTTTAGTTGGGGTTTATAATCCATTTAGTCTATCTTCTATTTATTTGTTAATATTTAACTTTTCTCTCATAATAGCTGGAATTTCATATGCTGCTTATTTTCTTTCAGAATTGATTTATAACTATAATTTAATCATTAGAAATGCAATTAGTAGAACACAAAAAATTAATAAATTACTAGTAATTAATGAAATTTCTTCATTTCTAAAAATCTATTTCTTTATAACATTTATATTTTACTTTTTAATCTTTAGAGACGCTTTTACCTTTATTAACCATAAACTTCTTTACAACGCTTATATTGTCTTTATTGTTCTTAGTACAATTGTATTTACAATGTCATTGATTATTTTAATTTTATTAATAGCGTATAATAACAAATTAAGAAAAAAATTAATTAAAAGAAAAGAATATTCTTTATTATCTATTTTAGAAAATAATGATCTTACACTTTTTAAATTTTTAGACAATAAAATATCTTTTATTTATAAATATAAAACAATTGACAATAACAAAAATAATAAACAATTGCCAAACTATTTCATTGAAATGGATGGTTTATTTAAATGTATAAAAAATACAAAAATAATAACAATCCAAAAAGGAAATATTTACCCTATCTATTTATAGTAATTTTTTAATTGTACAATTTTATATTAAACAAAACTATAAATAGAATAGAGGTATATTTTATGAAAAAATTTTTAACATTATTTGGTTCATTAAGCCTTGCAATATCTGCATCATTGCCAGTGACTTCTTGTTCTTCTCCAAATAAAAGTAAAACTCCAACAAAACCCGGAACAGACCCTGAGTCTGGAAAAGCATATAGCAATCTATTAGTTGAAAATAATATCAAGGATTTCTTTTCTGCTAGAAAATTTCTTGCAAAAAAATTTAATCTTCAACTAGATGAATTTACAATGACTTGAACAAGTTCTCAAACTGTAAGACTGGTTCCAATGCCTGGAACCTCTCTAAGAAACACAATGACATCATTAGTCGATTATCGATTAGATAGTGGTTATAATTCAATTTCAAAAAATGACAGTTTGTCTACATTAAAAGACGAGTGTCCATTAACACAAGTGGAACTTAAAATACCATATATTGAATCTTTGGAAAAAAATGCAAAAACAGATATTGATAAACAAACATTAGCTGATGATTATTTTAATGTTTTAAAATACATGTCAGGAAAAGAAATGGATGCAAATATTTATACATATAGTTATAAAAATGCTTCTGATCTGTCCAATCCTAACCTAAAAGGAATATTAACAGTTGTGAATAAAAATGACTCAACAGATACTATTGATGTAAATGTAGAAAAAAATGCAATTCCAGTTGATGAATTCTTTGACTGCGACGATATATATAATATTTATTTACCAGAAGCTATGACAAATATTACTAAAGATGATTTTTCCGCCTTAGGAGGAGCTTCAACTACTGGGGGACCATTTCAAGCATATATGAATTATTATTTTGCAACAGGCAATTATGCAAATAATTTTTATGGTTATTATAAAGATGATATTGTTGATTTGTTTTCAGGAATAATGGGTCTTGGTGGTGATAATAGCGGAATATCTATTAAAAAAACACTAGATAGTTCTGGCAAAGCAGGAGTTCTTAATTTTACTCTTAAAAATATAGATAATTATAAAAATGATTCTGGATTAATTAGTTCAGATGGAGAAGGAAATATTTTTAATATAAATATTAATTTTACAACAGTTATGCCAGATACAGATGAATATGATTATTATGCAAGATATATTATTCAAAAAGATGCTAATGGAAAAGAACAAACTAATCTATGAGAAGTAAAGGAAAATACTTTGAATAATTTAGGTCATCCAGTTACAGGAATTAAAGACTTAACAAGTGATAAAAAAAGTAAAGATGCTTTTTCAAAAACAAATATTGGAAAAGACTATTTAACTGAATATGAATTTGATGACTTTAAATTAAAAAATTCTACTGAAAGTAATATAGATATTAAAAAAGAATTTGTAAATAAACTTAATAGTATTACTGGTTCAAAATTGGATTTTGGTGTATTTCTTGATGATGAAATATCTTTAATAAGCAACAATGATGGTTATTTATATCTTGCTCCAAAGTTTGGATCAAGAATTATGGATATTGTTCAAAGAGATGCCATGGTTAAAAATGTTACTATTTTTGGAATGGATATGACGGTCCCATTAGTTCCTCAATTCCAAAAAACTATTGGTTCATATGTATTTAGAATTGATGTACAAAATAACTAATAATAATTATCAATTTTATTATTTTAATTTCTTCAGGTTAATTATAATAAGGGGTACCAAAATTTTCTACCACAAAATTAATTACACAACCCTGTAGTAAAAAGTACTTGACAAATAGCACAACAAAATGTTAATATATATATGTAAGTCGTAGGTGATTAGTAAATCTTAACTGTAGTGTAACTGCAGATTCCCTACGCCAAGAAAAAAGGTAGTTTTCTACCTTTTTTTGATTTTTTTTGATATAATAATTTCTATGGATATAAAAGAAGTTTATATATTTTTAGATGAGAGTGGTAACCCTATGAAAAGTTCATTTTTTACGGTTGGGGGAATTATTATTGATGCATTAATTAACAGAAAAAATATTGGTAGAAATATTAAGAAAATTGAAAATACTATAATGAAAAAATATCCTAACAATAATGAATGCAAATGAAGTATTCTTGAATCTTTAGAGGAAAGAAAATATATTTTTGAAAATATAATAAATTTTGGTCAAGTTAATATATCAATAACAGCTGACCAAAAAAAGTATAGAAAAATTAAAAATAATCAAAATAGTCCAATATCTTGTAATCTATACTTTAATTATCTTGTAAAAATTTTACTTAGCAATTACATTGGATTTAATGACAATAGAAATATCAAATTTTATATTATGTGTGATAATAGAGGTATATCAGATAAAGGTCTCAAAAGCCTTGAAGACTACTTAAATGTTGAAATAAAAACAAATCTCAATTTTAAGGGCGAATATAATTTTATTGTAAAATATAAAAAATCACACGACCAGCCACTTATTAGGTATGCTGATTATTATAGTGGAATGATTAATTCTTTATTCAAATATCAATCTAGAAATTATGATCGGTGAGACGAAGGTATAGACGATGTTTTTAAAATTATCTCAAAAAAAGTAGATTTTAAGTGTTATACTTTTTATGCTGAAGTCCCAGATGTAATAAGAAGGCAAAATTTTAGCTATAAATAAAGTGTTTTATAATACTAATTTTTATTAGTATACTCGGTTTACCTCTTTCCAACAAATTGTATAAAATAGCACTAAATAAGCACATTATTGTTTTTTTTTTTAAAATTCTCTCTTTATAGGGTATAATAAATGTATATATTTGACACAAAAAGTCTAAAAAAATATAAAAGAATTTATAATAAGGAGGAAATAATATGAAAAAATTATTGTCATTATTGTGTTTAATTAGTTTACCATTTTCATCATCAATGTCAATAACCTCATGTTTTGGAACATCATCACCAAAAAAAGACAAATCTGTTTTAGATGGGGAGGTTAATTTTGAGCATAGTGAATACAATATTGTAAAAGGGGCTGCTGCTAGTGTTGTTGTCACAAACTTTAGTAAGTTAAGTGCTGATGGTTTTACAAAAGCATGTAGTATTTATAGTGACGATGATAGTGTTGCACAATATATAAATTTGAACAAAGATGGTATTCAAAATTATCAAACAATTCAAATTTCTGGAATTAAGGCTGGTCATACAAAAGTATCAGTTAGTTTTACAAATGTTAATGATCTTGTTATAAAGAAAGGAAGCTTTGATGTAAATGTTGTTGATTTTTCTACATACCAACCAAAAATAGATACTAAACCAATATCTATAGATTTATCCGATTCAGATTCTGATGTAGAAGTAGGTAGTCTTCCAAATTATGATGATTTTAAAAAATTCAATTTTACAGACTTTACTGTCTCATTAACAAAAAAAGATGGAGATAATAATGTTGATCCAAATAATTTTTTAACAGGTGGATATCTTGATGGTAATGGGGATATTTATTTTAAAATTGATTATTCTAATTTTAAACCAAAAACAACAAAAGAATCCATAAAAATTGCTGCCGCTAATATTGTATTAAAGAATACTGCTGCTAAATATGTTTCAAATGCCTTTCCTTTAAAATTTAGCGATGTTAAGCTTAATAAGCAAATAATTATAGACCCTCCAGCCAATACTCCAATTGATTTGAAAAATAGCGTTGATCTAGGTTTATCATTTGGAGATGGCCAAAAATTTAGTGCAGATGACATAAAAAAATATTCTCCTAAGATAGGGGTAACCTTTTCTGGATCTGGAGGAAATGAGTTTAAATTCACTTCCCAAATAAATGAAAATAATGATAAACCAAACCTTCATATCGAGTTTATACCCCCAAAAAATAGTTATGGGGAAGGGAAAATAGATGTCAGCATTATTTTCACAGCGAATGCTTTTACATATTCAGGTTTTCTATCAGTTAAATATAAATCCTATAATGTTCAACCCTCAGGATTTACTCATATATACACAGAAAATGGTTATACTAGTGTATATTCAGATAAAAAATTTAATGATTGAAATGAAAGTAATCCAATTGATAATAACGTTAAAGTGACTTCATCAGCTGATTTAGCTGAATTAAAAAAAGATGGTTTTTCATATAAAGATACTATAGTTTTTGATTCATCATCTAATGCTTCTGAATGGGCAAAAGTTGAAAAATTGGATTTAACAAAAGAAACTGATGTGGAAACATTCAAAAACTATGATGCACAAAAAACTATAGATAATATTACAAAATTTACAATTAATGATATTTCATTTGATAGTGACAATAATCTACATTTAAACATTAAAGCCTTATCAAAGCAAATTGATGATGGTGGAGTAATTTATCTCGTTTCAAGGTTTACAAATTCTTTAGGAAATTATTGTGCAGCTTCTGCAACATTTTCATATGCACAATCAAAACCTGTACATAAGAATTTAATAATAACTCCTGGAAAAATTGATGGCCAAAATAATACTGGTGAAACATTTTCAAATTCTATTCACTTAAATAATGACAGTTCTGAACAATTTTCCGATTCATACCAAGTTCAATCTGCAAATGATACAAATGTTGATTTATCAAATATTTCTGTAACCAGTTCTGCTCCAACAATTATAAGTGTAGAACAATCATTAGAACAAAAAAATGGTAAGTGGTATATAAAAATGCGTCTTATTGGTCAAAAATCTACTGATGTTGCAAGTGGAAAAGTAACAATTTCTCTTAATGATGGAAGTGGAGCTGGAAGCACAAATGTTGATATTTTTTATGGAACATTTATTGGTGCTGATGCAAGCGTAGGAGACTATTCAATAAATAATCAAAAAACACAAGGATCTGCTAATTACTATGTAGCATCATCTGCATCAAGTAGAGCTGTATCTATATCATATTCTGCAAGTTATGGAGTTCAGAATGCTCCTAATTTAGAATTTGCAGATAAATATTCATATTCTGGTTCTAATTCACCATTTGTTTTTAAAGATAAATCAAATGAGCTTGGAAATGTTACTTTTGATGGAAATGTTAATGTAACTGGGAGAGGTGTAATTTCTGTAACATATGATAACATCATTAGTGGAAAAATATTATTCAACGGAGATATTAATTACACTGGTATAAATGATAACAATGCAGAATCATGTGGTGTTATAAGTGAATATTATACATCTAATTCTGGAATTAAAAATTCAACCAGAATTGCTGTTGATGAGGGAGTTCAAATTAAAGGAAATGTAAATATTATCCCATCTTCAAATATGGGTGCTGGGATTGGATTTATCAATACAATTAAGTCGGGTGCTATTGGCCAAGTTAATGCTGAGAAAAATGTAATAATTGATGCAACTAATGTGAAACTTACAACAAGCGAAGTTATTTATGCTGGTATAATCTATTCAAATAGTAATTGTAAAGACAATGATTATAACATTCAAAGTCTTGCTGGTTTGGATATAAAAGGAGATGCTAAAATTAATGGTACATGAGAAACGCTAAATGGTTATATGGAACAACACGCAATAATTTACAATATTGACGAATTTTATGCCCCTAAATCAAAACTTCAATTTGAAGGAAATACGGGTCTTTTCCGAGATGATGCTCCGATTGACGGTATTCTTTATTCAGAATATAACACATCAGATAAATCAAGTATTTTTGCAATTGGAGAAATAGATATTAATAATCTTCCACCTGATAAATATGGAAATATAAGTGCTATGTATATACTCGCGGTAGTGGCGTCAGGTTCTGGGTATGTTCAAAATTTTAATATCAAGGCTAATGGTAAACAAGCTAATATTGATGGTGGTGTATTTTCATATGAACATGTATATAGATATCAGGACCTAAAATAACCAACTAAATTTAAAATATAAGTTATTTGTACACATTCTTTGTAAGATAGTATATATAATATATTTTTTTATAAATTTAATGTCATTTCTATAAAGAAATGACATTTTATTTTTTTAATTAACCTAACAAGTATAGACCATAATGTTTGCCTATTATTTTTTTACAATTATAAACACCAAGAATATCTCAAATCTTTTTAAAATATTTCAAAATTTATTTTTGTGATTAATATTTAAATTAGTATTTACAAGTGAAAAAATATTTATCCTTAACACTCTCTTAGACAGTTCCAAATAAGAAAAGCAAATTTGTTTTGTTTTTAATGTTCCTTAACAAAACTCAAATTATTGTGTTATTATAATAATAAGAAAGTATTATTTTGTAATTTATTATATTCATTTATGTTCTTAACAATGATAAAATGTAAAACTATATATTTTTTATTTAACTGAGAAGAAAAATAATATAGAAAAAAATCATAAAATATGATATAATATATATAATGATAAATAGGGGATCTTAAGTATGATTTATCCATTAAAAAATGTTTTCCTTAACGAAATTAAAAACGAAATTAAAATTTTTACAAAAAATGAAACATATATTAATAGTAATGACCCTTTGGGGATTTTAATTCATGATATTTTTCAAGTAGCAGCACACACACGCTATGGTATAAAATCTAATGAAGTTGATAATCGAATCTATGAAACTATAAATAGATCATTGAGATATTTAGAGAATATGGTTGTAGAATTGGCAATCAAATATGAAGCAGTAATTTTAGAACATCACAAACAAGAAATAGACCCACAAAAATTTATTGACTACACTCAATCAGAAGCCGAGGAGTTAAGCTTTCAATTATACCCTAGAGACCAAATTAAAATATTAAGAAATTTTCATATTTACTATTTAACTTATGTTAAAGCGTCTAATTCTTTAGTTAAGGCTAGAATTAATAAATCACATGCAGATCTTCGAAAAATTGTTAAAGACCAACAATTAAGGGGTGACCCAACATATATATATGACAATCAAGATAGAAACAAAGAACCAGAAGATTAATGTAAATATCAAAAAAGATTGCTATTTAAATTTGGCAATCTTTTTTTGTTATTTTTTAACTATTTATCATTTCAAAAATTATAGTAATTATTGCTCCCATGATTGTTAAATTTTTATTATTATTTAAATTGCAGCTTATTTATTATAAAGATTTATGATTTACAATAAAAATATAAAACTTTAAAAAACTTTAAAATAAATAATAAAATAGTTGAAAAAACTTTAAAACATAGTAAAATAACATTAAGGGGGAAAATATGTTAAAAGAAGAGAGAAGAGAAATTATTATATCAATTGTAAATAAAAATGGTTTTGTTGACAATCGAAAACTAGCAGAAATCACAAATTCTACAATTCAAACAATTATTGCAGATGTAAGAGAATTAAGCGATGAAGGCTCTGTTATTAAAGTTTATGGAGGGGCAAAATCAATAAATGCAATCAATCACTATCAATTAAAAGAATCATTTGATGAGGAAAAAGCTAAAATAAATATTGAAGCAAAGAACTTAATAGGAAAAAAAGCAACAAATATTATAAATGAAGGTGACTTGATATTTATAGATACAGGAACAACAACAAAAAAGATGATTAGTTATCTTTCAAATAGAAATGTAAATGTTGTTACAAATGGATATTCAATAGCTCTTGAACTAATGGAACAAGATATTGACGTTTGTATAATTGGGGGAACAATTCTCCCATCAACACATGCAACAGTTGGTGAACTATCATTAAAATTTATTGACCATTTTTATTTTGATAAAGTATTTATTGGAATGAACAATATAGATGAAAATAGTTACTATACAACAAATATTCAAGAAGCATTAATTAAAGAAAGAGTAATTAAAAACTCTAATAAAGCTTTTATTCTGGCTGACTCTTCTAAATTTAACTCTAAAAATAAAATAAAAGTTGATATTCAAAAAAAAGTTACATTAATCTCTGATAAAACCCCCCATAATTTTAAAGGAGAAGTAATAATTTGTAACAAATAATATCTGAGAGGTGGAAAATGAATAAGGATAATAAAATTGAACAATTAATAAATAATATTCTCATAAAAATAGGTGGTAAAAATAATGTCAAAGATGTTTACCATTGTGCAACAAGAATGAGAATAACACTAATTGACAATAGCATAGTAAATTTAATCCAATTAAAAGAAATTGATGGTGTTCAAGGAGCACTATGGTCTAGTGGTGAATTGCAGGTTATCATTGGTCCAAAAGTCTCTAAAGTAACAGCTATGTTTAAGGAAAAAGTATCACATAAATTAACTGATTTTAAAACTATAAATATTATTGAACAAAAAAATGTTAATTATAGTAAAAGAGTAATAAAAGCAATTTCGGCAATATTTGGCCCACTATTACCATTTCTTATTGGTGTTGGACTTATTATGGCATTACAACAAATATTAATAAGAACAAATATTGCCCACGACCCAACAAAGGATGGGTATGTATTGGGAAGAGACTATAATATATTTGATGAGATCTTAAATGTTATAGCAACAACAGGATTTAAAATGATGGGTGTAATTGCTATTTGGTCTACAGTTAGATATTTAGGTGGAAAACAAGAAATAGCAATCGCCCTTGGATTACTAATGATATCCCCAATTCTTATTCCAGACGGAGTTAAACTTCTTACTATAGAGTCTTGAGATATTATGATTAAACCATTTTATTCAACAATTTTAGCCTTTATTGCAATGGGAATTTTATTAGCTTATGGTCAAAAATTAATGGAAAAATATTTTAATCCTGTTGCAAATTTCATTCTAAATCCATTTCTATCATTATTTATTGGAGGAATATTAGCGTTTTTTATTATTGGTCCTTTAATGAATATTGCTGAAAACGGAATGTTAAATCTTTTTAATAAATTTATGACATTACCATTTGGAATTGGTGAATTAATCGTTGGTTTAACATGACAACCATTAGTTGTTTTAGGAGTCCATAATATATTATTCTTTGCAGCGGTCACTGATTTAACTACAACATTACACAAATCATTATTTTTAGCAGCTGCATTTGCAGCTGCATGAGCACAAATGGGAGCTTCAATTGCTGTTGGTCTAAAAAGCAAAAGATGGGTTGATAAATCAGTAGCGTTTTCTGCTGCCTTACCCGGAATTATTTCCGGACCAACTGAATCTTGTATTTATGGAGTTAACCTACCAAGATTTACTCCTTTTATTACAGGAACATTAGCTGGAGGTATTGGTGGTTGATCAATTGGAATATTTAATGTCGGATTAAACAATCTTGCTGGGTTAGGGGGAATTGTTGGATTTCTAGCTTACAATGATGACCTATTAAAAGCAATAATTATCGATAGTATATCTTTTGGTTTGGGTATAGCTATTACATTTATTATTTGATCTGATATTAAAAAAATTGATAGCATTTTAAATAAAACAATAAAATGAGCCACTAAAACAGAATATTTAAATAAAAAAACTGATTATAAATCTTTAGAATTTATTAATGTTTATAAAGACAAAAAAATAGATGATATATCAAAAGCAGAAATTTTATTATTATTAAGTGAGGATTTAAATATTGATACTAGCTTAGAAAAATCAATATTGCAAGTAATACAAAATATCAAAAATGGTAATTATAATATGATATTATTTAACAAGGTTAAAAAAGAATTAAAAAATCACCAAACTCAAAGACAAACAGATTTAAATAACTTGTACAAAGAAATAAAAAACACAATTAAAGAAACTAAGGTTATTAACAATGAAATAAATAATTATCGAAAATATAGTATTAAAAAAGATAATCTTGCCTACAGGTTAAAAAAAACAGAACCACTAATTAATAATAGTTTAAACATTTATAGTATTGAGACATTAATAAGTAATGATATTAATATTAAAAATGAAAGTAAACTTGCAAAATTAAATTTACTTTTAAAAAAATATCATAGTTATGATGAAAAGATTTCGACACTAAAAAATGAGTTAAATCTTAAAACTAATAAGTGGTATAATATTATAAATGATAAAATCATAAAAATTGAAAAAATAAAAAACACAGAATTGCCAATATTAAGAAATAAAATATATAACAGTGTACATAATTTTGAAATCGAGGAAAGATTAGTAAATGCAAAATAATAGTTATTTAAGATAGGAATCACAAGAATGAGTAAGAAAGTATATACAGTTTCACTAAGCCCTGCAATTGATTATATAATTAAAGTTGATAACTTAGTTAAAGGAAAGACAAATAGACCTTTTGAGACAGATATTTATCCAGCCGGTAAAGGTATTCACGTTTCTATGATGTTAAACAACCTAGGTATAAAAAATAAAGCTATAATATTTTCATCAGGAGAGTTTGAAAATTTCTTTTATTCTGGATTAAAAAAAATTAATGTAAACTATAAAAAATTTGAGGCAGTTTCTAATATTAGAATAAACGTAAAATTAATCGACAAAGATCAAACAGAGTTTAGTGCTCAAACTTCACAAATTAAGCCAAGACAGTTAAATTTGATGAAGGAATATTTTGGTAAGGAATTAGTAGAAGGAGATATTGTTGTATTTTCTGGAAGTATTCCAAAAAATACAAGTGAAACTATTTATGGAGAATTAGTGGAACTTGTAACTAAAAAACAGTGTTTATCTGTTGTTGATAGTTTTGGGGTACCACTTTTAAAGGCGATTGACCAAAAACCATTTTTAATCAAACCAAATATCGAAGAGTTATCTCTCACATATAATAAAAAATTAGGCAATTTTAATGATTTAAGAGACTTAATTTTAAAGATTATTTGCACTGGTGTAGAAAATGTCCTAGTGTCTATGGGAAAGGACGGAGCTGCACTATTTACAAAAGAAAGGATCTATAAATGTTCAATTCCTACTGTTGGACTTGAACTTGTAAATGCTGCTGGTGCTGGAGATAGCATGGTTGCTGGCTTTATTTATAAATATTTAGAAACAAATAACCCCTTAGAATCATTAAAATTTTCAATCATAACTGGTTGTGCAACCGCTTTTTCCAATAGAATAGCCGATATTGAAATGATTAATGAAATTCTAAAATATGAAAAAACAATTAATGTTGAATCTTTAAATTGATAGGAAACCTCCATCAACTAACCACATATTTTAATGTTTTTATTGCTATTAAATGTTAAATTTTTAATACATTTTTACCATATTTTACCAAACTAAACTTCAAATTGATATATAATTATATGGGTTGACTTTAAAGTTTCAACCGCACTTGTATATGTAACTAAGTGTTTTTTTAAATAAAAAAACCACATATAAGGCGAGTAATATTCTGAAGGAGAAAAAATGTTTGCTATATTTAAAACAGGTGGTAAACAACTAAAAGCATCTATTGGTGATCGATTATATATTGAAAAAATCGACGCAGAAGATGGTGATACTTATGTTTTTTCAGAGGTTTTAATGATTGATGGTAAAATCGGCACACCATTATTAAGTGGTGCTGGAGTTAAGGCAACAGTTATTAAAAACGGAAAAGATAAAAAGTTAAAAGTTGTTAGATACCATCCAAAGAAAAATGTTAATAAAGTATATGGTCATAGACAACCCTATACATTAGTAGAGGTAACTGAAATTGTTGAGACTGGTGTTACTAAAGATGGTGTAATTAAAAAAGCTTCTAAAAAAGCTATTGCCACAATTAACGATAAGGATACTAATGAGAAAGTATCAGTTTCAAAAACTGTAGTTGATAAGAAAATTTCACCACCAAGTGATGAAAAAATAAAAGCTATCAAAGAAACAACTACAGCTGAAAAACAAATTAATACACAAAATAAACCAGAAACAAATGATAATAATTAGTTATCAGAGTTGGTAAAGGTTTAAAATGATAAAAATTGAATTTATAAAGAAAAATAATTATTATCAAGAACTTAAAATTAATGGCCATGCCTTATTTGATGAACATGGCAAAGATATTGTATGCGCTGGTATATCTTCAATAATTTTTGGAGGGCTAAATGCATTTGATATCTTAATAAAAGATGCGAAAATAAATATTAACAATAAAGATAATGAAATAGAAATATATATAAATAAGCCAAATGATAGTAGTGATTTATTGTTTAATTTTTTAAATATTCAATTAAAAACTATTAGAGACAGTTATCCAAAACATATAGAAATAAAGGGGGTGTAGCTGTATGAAATTTATATTAAATTTACAATTCTTTGCTTCTAAAAAAGGGGTTGGGTCTACAAGAAATGGACGTGACTCTGAATCAAAAAGATTAGGGGCAAAAAAGGCAGATGGACAATTCGCAAATGCTGGGTCAATTATTTTTAGACAAAGAGGTACTAAAATTCACCCTGGTAAAAATGTTGGTAGAGGTGGAGATGACACGCTATTTGCCTTAGTTTCTGGAACTGTAAAATTCCAAAAATTTGGGCATAAAAAAACTAGAGCTGTTGTTATTCCAGTAGAAGCGTAGTTAAAACTCGAATGTAGACAAGAAAATCCTTGTCTACATTTTTTTTGATCATATTTCCTTGATAGTAAAAGTTTGCTTTTATTTTCAACATATATTTAATTATCTTTGTATAGCAAGATAATTTTTTAGTGGGCAATAACAATGTTAAAATATTTTTCAAATAAATGCCAAATTAGACCTAGAAATACAATTTAATCTTTTTTCAATTTTTTCTTTTTGTTGAATATTAATCACAATACTATCAATAGCGACCCTGAACATATCATTAAACACGGGGCGATAATAATATATAGCATTAGAAAAAATACTAACTGACTCATTGTGTAATCTTGAATTTTAATATACAATGAAATACTCCAAATAGAGAATGCTAAGCTTATAAAGAACATTAATCAATAGGAAATAACATTAATTATCATATAATTAATATTTGTCAAAATCAAAAGAATTATAATTCCACAAAAAAGAACACAAGCAACTGCAAAAATTTCTTCTCCCGTAGTTTTTATCTTATTAATCTGATCTCCTGAAAATGATTTAAGTCACTTTCCAATTTCTAACTGAAAACTGATTAATGGTATTTGAATATCCGTATTATAATACTTTTCAAAACTTATAGCTCCAGATACTGCTAATGTTGAAAAAATCATTAACAATAATGTATCAATGATTACAATTATTGAACCAATTAGAATTATAATATCACCAATTTTTTTAATTTTACTATTCATATGATTTTATTTTATATTAAAATCATTTCAAAAGTAGATATTTTTACTATAACTATGAAAGAATGTAGGTATATAACAATTATAGTTATTTATTTAAACTTTTACATTTTGAAGTATCGCTGTTCTTTTTTTATATTAATCAACATTTTTTATGAAAAGTTACATATCCATCTAATAAAAGTGTATTATATATTTGTAATTATTATAGGAGGTAGTTTGTGAAACTATTATCAATATTATCATCAGCATTTTCTTTTGGTGGTTTTTGTGCACCTAGTTCGCTAGCGTGCATTTCTCCCGCAGATACTAGTGTATTAATTTTAAATAAAGATGATATTTCTACGTTTAAAATTTCTAATAGCGTATTATATGTTGACAAAAATGAAAAAAATATCAAAAAATCGGTATATCTAAAAATGGCGATCAAAAATCCAAATTACTCTAATTTTTTCTTAATGTTAGCGCAGGATAATGGAAATAACTTTATGGTTGTTGGTGATGATTTTGCTATTCCAGAAAGCGGAAAAATTGAAAATTATACAGTTGATATATTTGCTACTCAAAGCAATCAAAGTTTTATTGGTAATATTCAATTGTTTATTTCACTTTCATTAGATGAAAAAAAAATAGATTTAAATTCGATTTCAAATATAACCACAAATGGTGACAATTCAACATATATAAATACAAATAATATTGTTGAGACACAAGAGTCAGTGTCGACACCTAATAAGAACAAGGTTTTAGAAGAGGTAGACAAGTACATGTTAAATCCGAGAGTTGGTCAACCAGACCCTAGATGAGTTGAGAATAATAATTTACTTTTACAAAATAGTGAGAGTCTATCATTTTCATTTGACCAAGAAAAAGATAATGACACAAGTTTATCTGAAAAATTTTATAGTATAACTATAGGGGTAACAAAAAATAGCAATGATTTTACATTGGGAACATCATGTAAAATTAATGTAAGATTAATAACAAGATTTAAAGAAATTAAAAGAGATATTTTTAAAGGTTTTCATGAGAGAATTGGTTCTAACTGGTCTACAACAGATCCTTGAAGCGACCAGGATAATGAAGTAATGCACAATGCGCAATTAAATTTAAGACAGTATGTAACAAAACAAGATATAGTAAATAATAATAATGGTGTTACTAAGGCATTTGCTAATACATATAACAATATTAAATTTTCTATTTCAGGCGAGTTTACAAATGTGCACGCATATAAAACACAGGCAAGTAATGTTTATTTTGATATGACTGATATACAATATAATCAGATATTTTCAGAAATATCAATTGATGATGATGCCTATCATGGTAACGACCACGGTTCAGGTACATTAATAATAAGAATAAAAGTGGATGCAAACAATGATTTTTATTATGCATGGTCATGTACTATGCATGTCACTGGGTATGGTGGTAGCTATTCTCATACAGAATTTAATGTTGACATTAGTAATCTTTCCATTTCTCTTAAATAGTGCATATTATAATGGATATTTTCTTACATATAAAACCATAAAAATATTTAATTATTAGTAAATAATAGAAAATATTGAAAAAAATAGTAAGCTCAGATAATAAATTTTCTTTGATTATATTATAAATAAAAGGCAACTTCATCTTAATTTCTAATATAGGTGTGTAATTATAAACTTAATAAGTCTAATTTTGTGATATCTTTTGTTACATTTAAGACAAATAAAGTTTATATTCACAATATTTGCTAATACATTTAATTTAGGAATAAAATAATATAAAGGTGCAAGGGCTATAGAAATGAGAAAAATGTGATTAAAATACAAAATTTAACAAAAACGTATAGTGGTAAGGTTGCCAATTCAAGTATAAATCTAGAATTAAATCATGGGGATTTTTTAGCAATTATTGGTCCAAATGGTGCGGGTAAAACTACCCTTATTCGCCAAGTTATGGGTCTTATTAAACCAGATTCAGGAACTGTTACTATTGATGATATGGAGACATGAAAAAACACACACAAACTTTTACAAACTGTTTCATATATTCAAGGCGAAACATATTTTTATGATCATATGAAAGTACAAGAATATTTTGATTTTTTTACAAAAGCAAATAAGTTAATTGATTTGGGTTATTTAAATGATTTAATAGAATTTTTTGAACTTGATAATACAAAAAAAATAATGGATCTTTCCAAAGGGAATAAACAAAAAGTAGCAATTATTGTAGCTTTAATGACAAAACCAAAATATTTGATTTTAGATGAACCAACATCTGGGTTAGACCCAATTATGCAAGAACAATTTTATACATCATTAAATGAATTAAAGGCTCCAGAAACAATAATTATTTATTGCACACATATTATTAGTGAAATTGCAAAAGTCTGTAATAAAGTCGCTTTTTTAAGAAAAGGAAAAATTATTAAGGAAGAAAACATTGTTGGCCTAAATGTTGAACAATTAGAAGAAATGTTTAAGGATTTATATAAGATTAAAAAAGCTGGTGTCCATAATGAAGACTAAAAACAATATTAATAATAGTCCATTGATTTGGTATGGAATCAAACAAACATTAAAATTAAATAAAGGTTTGATAATTTTCTTTAATATTTTTTGAGTATTTATTGTCACATTTTTTGCGGGTTTTTCTTTAATTATTGGTGCTTCATCACAAAATGTAACAGCATTTGGACTATCTTATGTTATAACTCCTGGTAATAGACTTGGTTCTGAAAATATTATTGCCCCATCAACCGCGGTTGGTTATCTTATCTGTAGTACGCTTGGTCTTTTGGTCTTTTCAATCTTTTCCATTGCTATGCTTAATAAAATATTATTTTCAGAAATAAAAAATAACAAAATTACAATTTGGCTTTCAACAAATTTGTCAAGATATAAAATATTTATTGTTAAATTTTCTAGTGTATTTATTATGAATGTAACAGCGGCTGTGAGTGAATTAATTCCTTTATTTATTATTTTATTGTGTTGTAAAGATGTGCAGTCCATTTATTTTTTCAAAATAATTTTTCAGGAATTAAACTTATTATGAGTTGTTGCTTTTGTAATGTTATTATTTACATTAATATTTTTTTATAAGGAAAGTAGATCATTACTAAATTCATTATTTTCTATTTTTATTGTAGTTGTAATTATTCTTTATTTTATCCGTTTAATAGCAGCTCAATATAGCGATAATAACAATTCATCCTTTAATAATATTGGACAATTTGCTCAAAAAATTGATATCTCAAATTTAATTGTTGATTTATTTCAAAAAAATGATGATCAAAAACAACTAATATCAACAGATAATGCTAATAAAACATATATTTTTGGTTTGAAGAAGGTTAATGCGTTACATTATATTTTATTATTTTTTAGTGTTAATGGTTTAAGTTCATTAATGTTTTATTTGAATATTAAAATATTTGCTAATCGTGATTATAATATTTAAAAGTAAGTTTTAAAAAATAGGAGAAAAAATGACAACCAATAACTTTAAAAATATCTTCTTCATATTTAAAAATTCAATTTTTGCTAACAAAAAAATAATTTTTCTTATGACTTTTATTTTATTTTTAGTAACTATCCTTATACTAATAATTCCATATTGTGTAGTATTAACTTATCCAAATCATGATGAACGAATATTTATATATAATTCATTTGCTTTTAATAAGACATTGAATAACACGAGTTTTAAAATAGAAAAGGGAGTTAGTTATTATTTAACCTATTTTCTTTACTGTACTCCTGATTTAGTTATTTATGGGGCAATATCATTTACTTTAATTCAACTTTTAGTTATGTCAGATATTCGGAGTGGTAGAATATCTATTGTTTTTTTTCTGCCAATTTCTCGAAAAACTATAATTACCACAAAAATATTTACAATAATATTTCTTATCCTAACGATGATGGTCCTACAATTTTTATTAACCATTGGTGTGGTTAAGGTATTATATAACAATTTTGGTTCAGAAGAAATTAAAAGAGTGTTCTTATCTGCAATTAATATGTTTGTTATTAACATTTTCTTTGTTTTATTAATATTAGCGGTTTCTTTTCTAAACTTTAAAAATTTAAATATGATCGCTGTGACAATAACAATTTTTTCAATCCTATTTCTTATCTTCTTAACTACAGAAATTTTATTACTTTTCAACGCTAATAGTAAATTAGTGAATTTCTTAACAAAAATTGATTTAAGAGGATATATGGCCATACCAGCGATATCTGATTTTACATCAGAAAATGCAATTGCTTATAAGATTGGTTGAATCTTTCCGTTTAAAGACTTTGAGTATTTAAAATTTTCTCTCTCTGTTTTAATTTTTTCCATTCTCGATGTTTTCTTATTTATGTTTGTTGTTTATAAATTTAATAACCGTGATTTTTCTATTTAAGAAAATAATGCAAATAGAAAAAATTACTCTAAGTGGATTGGTTAATCTAATAACCTTCTCCATTCTTTCTTTTTAAATTATAATTTTGACGGTGAGTTTTATGGTATAATTATGATAGGTATTTTATGGGTATAAAGAAAAAAATTCTTATGTTATCATTAACAATTCCTGTTGCCAACACAGCAGATGTTTTTGCGTGTAAATCTGGTGAAGCATCTACATCGCATACATTAGCAGAAAAAATAGCTAGTATTAATTCAATTAATTTAAAAACATTAAAATCTGCTGGAATAAAACTTAAAAGAAATTTTTCTGAGGTTTCTTATAATGATTTTTTGAATTATTTAGGTATTCAAAACTTATTTCCTCAAAATGGTGACTCAACAACAGTGCTTCAAAAAGTCGTTGATAATATCGCAACAATTGATATGGCAAATCAGTTTTTATTTGATATATCATCAAAAATTCCTGCCTATGGCTGAATTAATCAAAAATTACGTTGACAAACAAGTTCTTTTGGTCTCACAGATTTCATTAGTTCTTCAAACTCTCATAAAGATTTTTATAATATAGTATCTGGATGAATGAAGAGTACTGAAGATTGGTCGTTATCTGTAACATTTTTAACTTCTGATAAAAAAGGATGAAAACCATCTTTATCAAATAGTAAAAGTGATTATCCAGAATATGCTAGAATAAACATTAATAAAAAGGCTTCTTTTGATGAAAATGGAATATTAGACCCTTTAAATTCTAACCCTGGAGCAACTCATAAATCTGTTGATAATACAAATAGAGCATTTGAAGCCATACCTTCTGATAACGGGGATATATATCAAGGATTATATTATAGTTCTGGTTTAATTGATGTCTCTAGTATATATGAATCTGTTGATGATTCTAATACAATTTTTCCAACAAATGTTGTCGACCTATCAATTACAGCTTTTGACTGGGTAAATAATCTTTCACAAGCTAACTTAAATACTGTCTTAGAAGATCGTCAAAAGGCAATTGAGGATAGATTAACAAAATGGTTTGAAGCCCATAATATTTATTTAACAGAAGATGATTATGATGGTACAAAAACTTTGTATAATACATTTAGTAAAATTGGAACAAAGAGTTTTATGATTTCTCAGATGCAACAGCGTCTTATCAACCAAGTTAACCTAGAATTGGACTATACAGTTTTAAATCGAAGCATTTTATATAAAAATAATGACTCACTTTATAAAGAATGTTTAACATCTTTATCAAAAATATTTAATAATATTAAATATGGTTTAAAACAAGCACAAACAAGAGATGCTGGAGATAGAATTTATAAATACGATGAAGATATTTTAGAACAATTAACAAAAGATGGCAATAAAGATCTTACAAAAAAAGCAACTGATCAACTTAAAGATGATGATGGGAGTGATTTTACTGTAAAGTATTTTATAGATAATGCTGACCGATTTTATTCACTATCTGAAGGAGAAAATCTATCAACAAATCAAATTGCATCAATTATGTCGTTAGTTTCTGCTGTAATTGGAGATAAGACTATTCGAGAATATGTTCTTCCTGACTTACAAAATCAACAAAAAACAGAAATAGATTTTAATGGTGAGAATCATCAATTAACTTCATCAATGAATGATACTTATATGTCAGATTCTGCTTCATTAAACTTAAAAGATATTTCACAGAATCCAGGAAGTTATATGGATAATTTTACCCCACTAGGATTATCTTATGATTTAAAATTTGTATTTTATTATTATACAACAGGATACAATCCCTCAGGTTCAATTGCTGGAGGTGTTGCAGAAAAACAATTATTATACTATGACCCAGATAAAAATTGAGGGTCCTCTGGAGATAAAAGTTCAATAACAACTCAAATATTTAGAAATATTTTTGCATATACAAGAATATCAACTCTTTTACCAAATATATTATCATATAATAAAAATCAAACCTACTTTTCTTCTAATCTTAACACCGATAATGCATGAACATATTTTAAAAGCAAACTTAAAGATGGCGAAACTATAAGCCCTGAGGATGTTTTTGGAGTTGCAACTAATGAAATTAATAGTAACTTCTTTAATGACATTTTTGACTCAAAAAATAGCTCGGCAAAAATTAAAAATTATTCTTCAAATCGACCACTTAAAGAATGGTCAAATCCAGGTGGAGGTTTTAGCCAATTGCCCACCCCTTATTCTGATCAGGCTTTTGCCTCAATGTTTAAGAAGGATCTTTTTGAAGTTAAAGCGTTCGCAGGTTCTGATGGAAAATCTTATAATGGTTTAATAGGACTATCTAGTGTAAAAAATATAGATGAATTAACAAAAAGTTTAAGTTCTGCTAATGATAGTTCCTTTATTTTTGGACAATCAAATAGTTATGGTGACGTCTTAGAATCTGCTAAACAATGATATAATTATGTAATAGATGAGAAACAAAAAATTGCCAATCCATTCTTAACATTTAAAGCAGGAATATCTGACAATAGTAATTTTGTAACTTCATTATATAATGAAGTTAGTGATGGAACAAACCCATATTGGTCGTTTGTTAATCCAAAAAAAGGGGTGTAGTTTATGATTGGGAAAAAACTATTAATTAGCATTTGTGCATTATCACTAACAGTTGCAACTGGAGCTGTTGCTTTTTCCTTTACTCATAATGAAACTCCACCTTCTAATGCAAAAAAAGAAACAATTGGAACAATTGATGTTGACTATAAATTTTCATATGACCCAACTAATAAAGATAATCCAATAACTGTAAATGAAGATGGTGTTGATTATTGAGGACAGCAATTAAAAAATTTAGTAGATACAATCAAAGATAAAGAAACTAATTCCTCTATTTCAAATCTAGGAATTTCATCTGTTGGTGCAAAACTTTACTATAAAGATAATATGGTAAAAGAATCAGAAAATACTAACGATATTCCCGATAAAGAAATTGGACCAAAACTTTGAGGAGAAATGGATAAATTTATAAATAAAAAGGAACCAACCGAAAAGTTTAAATCAACTACAAAATTTAATTTTATTTTAAAGCAATTTAAAGGGGATGCTGACCTTTTTTATGCAACTAGTTATATAACTTGAGATGGAGATACTAAATCTGGAACAAACACGCTAAATGCTCATATTTTACGTGGTTTTAATACCTATGATTTTTTCAATTTTAAACAATTAGCATCACCTTCATTAGATGAAATTTCAACATTTAAATTAACAACAAGTATTAGTTTCTATGGAAATATTATTCCCTCAATTGAACACACAGATACATCTTATACTAGTCAAGTGCATTTAACCGATGATGGCTATACATATTCATGAAAAAATGTAGATTCATATTTTAGAAAAAATCCTGATGTATGAGTGGAAATAAGTAGTGCAGTTTTAAAAACAACACAAGCAGATATTTCACAACTTCAAGAGGCGAGTGATATGTCACTAAAATTCCATAAAGCAATTAAAAATAATGATGGCACATATAAATTAGGAGAAGAAATAACCAATCGAGATGATAATTATAAAGATGTTGGTAGTGATTATGGATATTTTTATATCTCATTAAATTTTAAAAACGAATTTAAGGGAACATATAATATGTTAGTTGATACTGTTAAAACAAACAATCCATATAATCTTGATATTTTAAAAGACCAAAAATTCTCAGGAGATACAACAATTAAGGTGTCGTCAACATACAACATTTCAACAACATTTACAAAAAATCGAGAACAACACGATATTAAAGCAACAATCGATACTAATTGAATATCTGGGGCTATGATAAATAAAGCAACAGAAACAAAAACCAATTTAGTAGATTCTATTGTTTCACAACTAAAAGATGATTCTGTTAAAAAAATATCAAAAGTAATTGTCACAAAAATTGAGACAAGTTATAAAAGTGACAATAGTTCTGTTAATAGCGATTTACCATCAGATACAATAACATGAGATAAATCAAAATCTAATAAAACAGATCGTAATGTTCTTTCTACTTATTTAACCGATGCTGTTATTGCTAAAGCAAAATCTCAAGAAATTGATAAAACTATTTTGCCAGGAAATGAAGATATTGATTACACAAGAATTGATGATGATAATGTTGAAATATTGCCATATATTAGAACAGGAGAACAAACATCTTATACAACAGCTTTCGATAATTCAAATAATTTGAAAGCAAAATACAATCTAATGTATAAAAGTGGAGATGAAATAAATATATCTAATGTTTACTCATTACAAATTGAATATAGCAACCCATTCTCAACTATTGTTGATGATTCAATAAAATATTATAATTCCTTAATTGGTGACTTTAATAATAATCAGTTATTATCTATGTTTGACATTGAATCTAATTCAAAAACAATAGAAGAAATGAAAAGCAAATTGAAAATAAATAATGGAATTGTAGGATATAAAAATCAAATATTTGATAGTGTACAAAAAGTTTACACCAAATTCTTTACTCAAGCAGGGATAAATCTAACCCAAAAGGACTTGTTAATTGACGGATTATTTTTAAAAAATCACAATTCTAATAAGCCAGAAGATATTGATGACCAATTTGACCTTCAATATGGATATGGATTAAAAAACTTAAATATTGTAACAAAAACAACAGAAGAAGATGCAAAAAATACTCGATCTTCGGGAGACGAGATTTATATTGGAGTTAGTGTAAATAATAATCTAACAACTAATAATCCAATTTATGGAATAACATATATTCCAATTACAGTATTTGTTAAATAATATTATTTTCAATCTTTTATTTGCCAAATATCAAACAAACACCATTTTTTCATTATTTATTACTTAAATTTAAAAAAATAACTACTTTTTTGCAAAATTTGTGTTTTTGTTTGGAAAATGTTTTATAATAAAAGTGTGTTTTATTATTGCTAGCAATTATGTTAGCTTTCAAATATTTTATCATTTAATATTTCAGTAAATATTTAAAAGAGGTTTTTGTGCATAATTATTGTTCTAACAATTATCATATTAATCATTTTTTATTATTTTTTATTTGAATCACACATACAAATAATAAATATAAAAAATTTTATTATAGAAAGGAAAATACATGGAAGTAGAAGAAAAAAAACAAGTAGATGAAGAAAATATAACCATGGAGGGTTTGGACAATACTGTAATTTCGCAGTTACAAAATCTAATCTCAAGAGAAGGGGATATTGTTAGTCGAAGAAGCAAGGGTATTGGAACATACTTAGCAAAAATTGGTTTTAAATTTCATCTTTTGAATCAAAAAAGACAAGATTATTTTTTAAGAAAACCATTGCTTGGGTATTCAATAAAAAGACTTATTTTTGCGATGATAACATTTTATTTAGCGATCGCAATTGTTTATATTATGATAAGTAGTGTTGTTTCAAACTCAACTATCATGCAAAATGTTGACCTTAAAGAGTATTCACAGGAGGGTGGTGTTGGTGGCCCTAAGTATATGGAAATACTTAACGGTAAAAAAAATGCAATGGGTCTTGATTTACCATTATTCCAACAAGTCTTAAACTGGTGGTTAAACATATCATTTATAATACCATTTAGCTATGTTAATGGTCATTATGTTCACCAATGATTCTATTTAGGAACAGTATTGTCTACAAACATATCAACTGAGGGTTCAAGTGTTTGAGATACTTTACGTGAATCTATGCCAATATCATTTAAGATAGGTTTTTTAGGATTTTTAAGTGCATTTACAATTGGTATTCCCTTAGGAATATTATGTGCAAGATATAAAAATAAATCACCAGATAAAGTAATAAATACTATTTCAATCTTTCTTCAATCTGTTCCCGCAATAATTGTTGTTTCAATTGTCTTTGTTTTAGCTGTGTCTGAATGAAATGCTAGTGCTACTTATGAAACAGGTGGGTTTTCTACAAAAATATATGCATTTATTACGATGTTTATACTTGTTCTCCCACAAATTGTAATTGATGTTAGACGTTATGTTGTTGATGAAATGACAGCAGAATATACAAATTTTGCAAAATCAAAAGGTTTAGGTAGCGGATATATATTTGTTGTCCATGTCTTTAGAGTTGCTGGTGTTAGAGTTTTAAGAATAGTCCCAACTGCATTAATATTGAGTTTATTTGGATCAAGTATTTTAACAGAAACATATTGAAATGTTCATGGTATGAGTAGATTAATATTATTGGGTGTTACTTATAGAGATCTATATATTTGTTTGGGCTATATTACTATTTCTGCAATCTTTGGTATTATAACATCACTATTTGCAGATCTTTTAACTGCTTGATTAGACCCGAGAGTTAGTTTAATAAAATAGAAGGTGAAGATAATGAAGAAAATATTGGAAAAAAATATATGAGAAGAATTATCTTCTCAATATAATGATTATGATTTATATAAAGAAAAACAAATTGATAAAGTTGAAGAAGGAAGTAAATTTGATAAAAAGTATGATGTTTTGTTCAAGGTTAGAAACTTTGAAAAAAAAGATTCTGAAAAAATAAGTGGCACAAGATATAATTATTGAAAAGCTGTTTTTAAATCTGTTATGAAGTCAAAATCCTTTATTGTTTGTTTACTATTATTAATATTAACCATTTCACTAGCAATTATCATTCCATGAGGTAAACCAGCTGGGGCTGACTCTTTATCTGCAAAACCAGACGGTGATTTAAATCCTGAAGCTCCATCAAGTAAACATATTTTTGGATTAGGAGTTTATGGGGATGATTATTGAATTCAAATGTGATATGGAACTAGAACAACGTTATTATTTACATTGTTTGTTGCCTCAATTCAAATTTTTCTAGGAATTTTTTTGGGAAGTATTTGAGGTTATTATCGAAAAATTGATGTTATGTTTATAGAGTTTACTAGATTGTTAAATATTATTCCAACAATAATATTATGATTGGTTATTATATTTGTTTTTAATTCTTATTCAATTGCTGTTATTGTCTTTGCTGTGTCGATTACTAGTTGAATTGATTTAGCAAATGTTATTAGAACCCAAATTATTTTAATTAAAAATAGTGAATATAATATTGCCAGCCATACATTAGGTTCAAGTGGACCAAAAATTATTAAAAGAAATATTTTACCAAAAATTTTACCAGTTGTAACACAAACAGCATGTTATGCTGTTCCAATGGCAATATCAATCGATGCAACACTATCATACTATGGATTTGGTTTTGTTTCTCAGGTTTCATTAAAGAATGCTAGTCTTGGATCAATTCTTCAACAAGTATTTCAAGATGACTTTTGAAAGCAATATCCACACTTATTAATTTTCCCAGCTATATTTATTACTGGTATTTCTTCATTATTCTTTATAATGGGAAAAGTATTTGCCGATTCACTAGACCCTAAAAATCATAATTAGAAGGAGATTTAAAATAATGAATTCAAAAAAAATATTGTCATTTAATGGAATTGAAACTCAGTTTCAAGTTAGAGGACAAATATTAAATACAATAAGAAATATAGATTTTGATATTTATGATAAAGAACTAGTGGCAATAGTTGGAGAATCTGGTAGTGGAAAATCAGTATTGACAAAAGTTATTACAAGTATGATTGATAACAATGGTTATGTAAAATCTGGTAGTGTAAAATATTATCCAACACAAGAGGCAAGAGATGATGTTGAAACAGGATTTAGAGAACCGATTGATTTCATTGATCTTCACAAGGCTGTTGTTTCTAGACAAACAAAATTAAATTTTGTAAAAATTATAAGTAAACAAATAAAATATTTACAAAAAGAAATTAAAATTATATCAAACTTAAATAAAGAATTAATCGAAACTAGATTAGCAGTTTTTAAGGAAAAACTTGATATGTATATAAAAAGACATAATCTTAATTCTAAAAAATCAGATTCAATATATAAAAAAATGGAATCAATTAGAGAAAAAATTTCAAGATTTGTATTTTTAAATAAAATTACAATAGATGAAGAATTTAAAGAAAAAACTATTCTAGAATTAAATCTAACAATTGAAAAATTAAAAAAAGAAATTATATACTATCTACCTTTTTCAAATGAAAAGAAAGAAATCTTAAAAACAGCTGCAAGTATTTATCAAAAATATATTTCATCTAATGAATATGATGTAGAATCTTTAGATGATTTGTCAAAACAAATTCAATCACAAGATTTTTTATTTAATTGAGAAAAAGAAATAATAAAATATAATGATGAAATTAAAAATAAAAAAGTTGATATTGATGAATTATATATTATAATCAATAAATATGGTTACCTTGGAAATAAAAAACATAAAAATATTCGAAAAGGTAAGAAAGAAATTCAAAAATTAAGAGGAGCAACGGTTGCTGTTATTCCCCAAGACCCAATGACAAGTCTTAACCCATTACTATCTGTTGGCTGACAAATATGTGAGGTTTTAAGAAAACATTCTAATATGTCCAAAAAGCAAGCGAGATTAAGAGCGATTGAACTTTTAGAAGAAGTTGGTATTGCTAATGCTAAAAAAAGGTACAAGGATATTCCTGGAGATTATTCTGGAGGGATGCGCCAAAGAGTTGTAATTGCAATCGCTCTAGCTTGTATGCCTAGAATATTAATTTGTGACGAACCAACGACAGCTTTAGATGTAACTGTTCAATCTACAATCTTAAAATTAATAAAATCATTACAAATGAAACACAATTTTACAACAATATTTATTACTCATGACTTGGGAGTTGTTGCAAATATTGCAGATCGTGTTGCTGTTATGTATGCTGGCCAAATTATTGAATGTGGAAAAACAAAAGAAGTTTACTATAATCCACAACATCCATATACTTGAGCTCTATTATCTAGTTTGCCCCAATTGGGAGAAAAAGGTGAAGACCTTTATACAATTTATGGTAACCCACCAAGTTTAAAAAACAAAATTATTGGTGATGCATTTGCTCCACGTAATGAGTTTGCATTAGATATCGATTTTGTTCATTCACCACCAAAATTCAATGTTAGTTCTTCTCATTGAGCAAGAACTTGGCTTCTTGATAAAAGAGCTCCAAAAATCAACGTTCCAAAAAAAATAGAATTACTAAAGAAAAAAATGAGTAAATAATGAAAGGTTTTATATAATGAAAACAAATAAGAAAATAGTTCTTACAGTTAGAGATTTAGAAGTGATATATTACTCTAGAGGAAAAGCCTTTAGAGCAGTTAAGAATGCTAACTTTGTTGTTTACAAAGGTGAAACCTTGGGAATAGTTGGTGAATCTGGAAGTGGAAAAACAACAATTGGAAGAACAATTGTGGGAATTAATAAAGCAAGTAGTGGACAAGTTTATTTAAATGCTTCTTTAATTGCTGGCCGTGAACCAAATTTAAGAAGATTATATAACAAAAACTTAAAACAGTTAGATGAAATATGAACAAATATTAAGATGTTGCAAAAATACTTAGTGAAAGTAACTAGAACAATAATAAATGTTGATAATACATCAACAACAGATGCTCTAAAAATATTTTCATTAATTAAAAGAAGAGTAAATTATTTATTTTCAATAGCAACAGATATAATTAATCTAATTAATAATCTCTATGAGATGTTAGACAGTTTAAAAAAATACGTTATTGCAATAAATGAATTTAAAATGCGCCTTAATGAAAAAGAAATGACCTATTATGTAAATAAAATTGATTTCTTGATTGGGTCAATTGCAAAAGGTAAATTAATAATCAATGATATGTATATTGCAACAAAAGAAATATATACAATTGTAAAAGAAAAACAAAATGATAACGCTTTAAATTTTATTGCAAAAAAATTACTTGTTATTAGAAATACAATTAATGCTTTTGATAAACAAAAAGCAGAAATGTTTGGGGTCTTTTTTTCAATGCAATGATTATTTGAAACAGATGAACAACGTAAAAAACTTAAAGACAAGTTTATAAAAAATGCAACTATTGATAATGCAAAAGCTGAAAAATATAAATTAGCAATTGATTTAATTGATAAATTTGATTTAGAGATAACAAATATATGAGATGTTATTGCTAATGCTATTTTAGAAAAAAAAGATTTTGTTAAAAATAAAAAGCAAGAATTAGAAAATAAAATAGCCTCAAAAAACCTATCAGATGAAGAAATTAAAGTTTTAAAAGACGAGTATGAAAACATAGTTCATAATGAAATTAAATCAACAAAAGATAAAAATATTCATAAATTAATTCAGATGATATATCAAGACCCTGGGAGTTCGTTAAATGAGAGAATGTCAATTCGAGATATTTTAGTTGAGGGAATTTCAAACTTTCCAGAATTATATAAAAACGAGGGAGTCTATAATGCAACGATTTCTGCTCACAACGAATTACTAAATGACGATGAAAACAAATGAACAATCGAAGACATTAAACCAGCAGATGCATTAGATTTTCTAGTTGATAAAATGATGGATAGAGTAAACCTTCTTCCCGAACATCTATCTAGATATCCCCATGAGTTTTCTGGAGGACAAAGACAAAGAATTGGAATTGCAAGAAGCTTAATTATGAAACCAGAATTAATTATTGCAGATGAACCCATTTCAGCGCTTGATGTTTCTATTCGAGCCCAAGTTTTAAATTTAATGAAAAAATTTAGAGAAGAACACAATTTAACATATATTTTTATTGCCCATGACCTTTCGCTAATGAAATTTGTAGCAGATAGAGTTTTGGTTATTTATAAAGGGGATATTGTTGAATCTGGTAATTCTGAATTATTATTTAAAAACCCAGTTCACCCTTATACAAAAGCACTATTAAAATCTGTACCATTACCAAACCCAGATGATAGTATCATTGATAGGGATATTGAAGACTATGATGCTAAAAAAGAACATTATGATTATTTATTAGATTTACCCAGAGTTTATGAAGTTGAAAAAGATCATTTTGTCTATTTTAACGAACGTGAATATAATCAATGAAAAAACTCTAGAAAGGAGAAAAAATAATATGAAATATAGATTTAAAAATAAACTAGCAATATTTTCTACCTTCGGATTTTTAACAATGTGTTCTAGTAGTGTTGTTAGTTGTCAACAATCAATTCACGATATTGATGTAAGAAAGAATGATCCAAATACTTATGCTTATTATTTAAAAACTAACTTAAAAGCACCGTCACCATTTCTTAGTCAATCATCAAGTGATTTTTATATATTTTCAGATTGTTTTGCAACAATAACATCATTTGACAATTTTGGAAGAATTCAAGGAGATTTGGCAAAACGTACAGGTCAATTGATTAATTCTAAAACAAATCAACTTGATGATGACAACGATGTTAAACAAGCATTTTCAAAATCTAGATATGTTGGAGATCATAATAAGGAATTTTCTTATTGACAATATCATTTTAGAGAAAATTTAAGCTGAAGTAATGCTGACGGGGTTAAACAAGCAGAACTAAATCCTTCAGACTTTATGAATGTTTGTAAAGCTGTTATTTATAAAGGCACAGGTTCACCAACATCTTCTCTGTACACAAAGTTCATTAAAAATGCAGATAAAATATATGCATATTTTTCTGGTGGAAGTGATGCATATGTCTACACGTATACAAACACTCCAGAAAATGGTTGTCCATATTTAATTTCTTTAACTCAATTAGATGCAGCACAAATAAATGCTGCTGGAGTAAGTTCAGAGCCAAAAGAAATTATTAAAAGTTATGATATAACAAAAGATACTAACAATAGTTGAATAAATAGCAGTATATGAAATTATTTGGGTGTCACATATAATGATGAAAATAAAGAAGTAACAACAGATGCTGGTAAAAAAATGGAAGCTAGAACTTTAAATATTTCAATGGAATCTAAATGTGATTATTTTGAGTCAATTTTAAGCTATGCAGCTTTTGCACCAACTTCTTCTCATATGTTAGGAAATATTATTAGAGGCACTTCTATAAATAGTGATTTATTTTCAAAAAAATTATGATATAGTGGTGCCTATCGCGTAACAGGGTATAAGGTTTCTTCATATATTAATCTACAAAAAAATGATAATTATTTTGAAGCTGAAAATACTAAAATAAAAAATCTAAAATGAATAATAACAACAACATTAACATCTTCTACAGACCAGAACTACTTTGAATCTGGAATAACTTCACAGTTTAACATATATTCTACAAATGTAAATGCATGAAAAAAATATATTGGAGATGATTATGCAAAATCAAATTCATCTGCAATAACTGAAATGTATGATCCCAATTATCCATATTCTTGAGGACTATATTATAATTATAATTTTAATTCTCAAAATGCAGCTTCTCCAATTGGCAAAAAGATAGATGGAAAAAGTTCAAATGTAGCTTTAATCTCAAATATTGTGAGAGCATTTATACAAACAAATTTAAACAGATCTACATATGATAAGGCATTTAGTAACCTATATGATAAATCGGGGGCCAGCGGTAAAAAAATAACAAATGGTTCTTCTTGAGAAACTAACACACTAACCGGAGATGGGCTTTCATATGATAAAAACAATACAGATTATGCTACATATGTTCAAAAAGAATATGAAAATATAGCGAATGGTGGGGGGTATCGTTCTGATGCGCCAACTAATAAAGCAAGTGATGAAGCAACTTTAGCTGGTAACTCTAAAGCTGTCAAAGGTAGTGATGCATATTTAAATAATGATGCTCTTTTAGGAAATATCGCTGACATGAATGGGGATCAAATAAAAACACAAGCTCAATTGCTTAAGGCTGTGCAAGATTATATAAGTTATGAAGCAAAAAAAGGTGATATTAAACTCGTTAATGGAAAAGTTCAGTTTGATTGATTAGCTCAATCAAATTTAAGAACTTTCAAATATTTAGTGGCAATGGTTTCTGATTTTAATGACATCAAAGGAAATCCTTTAGAAATTGTCTTAGATGGAACAGCAGACACAGATATTTATAATGCAACATTACAAAATGGTGGAACATCATTTGAATTGTGAGGATGAGGACCCGATTATAGTGACCCATCAACATACCTAAATACATTTTCACTTGGTGGAGATATGACATCTTATTTAGGTTTACAATCAATCTTTACAAATACTTCAACAACATCAAGTGCAAAATTTGCTTTAGATGCTGTACAATTGTCTAATGGTAAAAAAGCGAGTGATATTATATATAATAAAAAAAATGAAAAAACAGTTGATAGTAATACATATAAAGATAAAGATATAAGTAGTATTACAAAAGCATTGGGATTTGACGCAAAGCAGTTTGGGTACTTACAAAGTTCTCCTTACTGAAAAAAATTTATAATTGATAACACCGAATATTCTAATAGTGTAAGAGCTGTTAATGAACAAGGAACAGAGGGTGTAAATCCATTTGGTGATTACACTGTTTCTAGTGATGAAAATGGTGGCAACTTTGTTAATAAAAGATTTAGTGGATATGCGGTTTCAGAATCAAATGCAATAATGCAAGATTTCTTATGATTACCTTTATATAGATATTCAAAATATGTACCATCGTTGAGCTATATTTATCCATATCAAGGATCAATAGCATTATGTGGAACATCATTTTTAAGACATACTAATATTGATATATCTAGCACATTGATTAAAAGAAGTGAATTTAATTTAATTAAAAACGATTATAATAATAAAGCAAAAATAGCAGGAATTGATTATTCTGCATTCAGAATATATAGAGATTGATAGAGGAGAGAATTTAATATGAAAAAATTTTTAACATTACTATCCTCGTTATCTATGATAAGTTTGCCAACTTTATCAGCAGTTGTTGCTTGTCGCGCAAATAGTGATGAAGACACTAAAATCCTTGATTTATATCATTTGAAGGAGTTCTTTTATAACCCAATTTTAAATATAGATCCAGTAAAAGAACTAACACAAGATATTTTTGAGAGTGAACTTATTGTAAATTTAAATACTAATGTAAATAAAATTGTTGTTAGTAAAACAGATTTAGTGTTTGAATACTTTGATGAAAAAGGGAATACATTATCTGATAGTCCTTTTAAGGGCAATAAAATTAAAATTAATGACGCTCAATCTTATATCTATTATAGTGTTAGCGCTACTAAAACAAGTAAAACCGTTACTGGTTCAACAAATATTTTACAATCAAGTATTTATTCATCAGATTATAATCCAAAAAAATAATTTATTCTAAATAAAAAATAAAGCATTTTTAATAAATAAATACCACTTTTTAACAAGTGGTATTTTTTTATATGTATTTTTGCTGGATAAAAATTATTTTATTTATTGTTGGTAAAGAATAGTACATTGATAAAAAAATAATGTATTTCTTTTTTTTTTTTTTTATTTTAATACATCAAACAATAAAAAAAATCTTTTATATGTACTTAAAAAATAAAAAAGAATGTTGTTTTTATTTTTTTTAAGGCTAAAAGATTTTATTATAAATTAAAAATCAATTTTACTATGTATTTTTTTAGATTTAGTTTTAACTGGCTTTGTTTTTTTTATTTTTTTATTAATAGCTTCACCTTTATATTTTTCTTCTAATTCCTTGGTTATTTTTGGTCTCAACCTTGCTTCAATCTCATGTGTAAGATCATAGGTTAATTTAATTCTCAATTGTCTTTCTAAGTTTTTCTTCAATTCTTTTTCTATTTGTCTTCTTTTTTTTGAATCAAAATCATCTTCTAGTTTTCCTTCAATTTCACCTTCAATATTTTGTTTTACTTCCTCCTCAACTTGTTGACGAATTTTTTTTGTCAAAATTTTTCTCGCTTTTTGAATTTCAATAGTCTTTGTTTTTTTAAGAATAAAATTAAAGCTATTTCATAATTCTGTTAATAAGTAGTCGAAAGAAAATACAACAAACATTACAGATAAAAAGTCAAATACTAGTGTTAAAATTGAAGCTGCTATATTTATATTTAAATCTCACATATATATAACAGATATAGTTGCAAATGCTTCACCGACAAGTCCATTAACAATTGATGCTATATCAAAATAAGAAGCCTTCTTAGCTGCTTTTTTAACTTTATAATTCTCATCAATATCCTTGGATCTTGTGCGATAGGAATATATAACAGCATAACATCCAAAGAAGATTGAAACACCATCTACCAATATTCACTCATAAGTTAATATATTACTCATCTGAGTATTGTATGCTGTTGATAAAAACAAGACAATAACACTCAATGCTCCAATAAAAAATCCTACAACTCCAAACATAAAGCTGAGAACTTCTAAAATAATAACTTTTCTATATCTTAAAAAGTTTCTATAATCCATATAAATTTTTGTCCTTTTTCTTATATTTTTTTGAAAAATATAAAAGTTATATTAATGTTAACACAAAATAATATAACACTATATATTTTAACTTATTTAAGGTCTTATTTTCTAAATTTGTACTGTTTTTAACCTATTTGAAAATAATTCTTGTCTTCCAAATTTTGCAGTTTTTTTACCATTTAGATTAACTAAATCTCCAGTAAAGCTTGTTCTTTTTCTTAATAATCATTCACCAACACCATATGTATCAACTGGGGCATTATTAGCCTCAAATTCTGCAATTGTTTTGGCATCAAAACCACTAGAAACAATTATTTTCACGTATTCAAAGCCATTTTGGTCTAAACTTTGACGTAAATTTTTAACAAGTTCAATACTTACTCCATTTATGTTCTTTTTTTTACTATTTTGTAGGCTTTTATCTATTAATGCTTTAGATGTATCAATTCTAACAGCTTTTAATTTATTTTTAAAGTTTTTTGCCAATAATAGTGAATCTGTTATGCAGTCATTATTATAATCAACAAGGCAAATTAATTCATTTTTAGGGTACATATTTAGATAAGCATCTGCAGCTTGGACAACATCTCCACCAAAAGAGGCGATTAAGGAATGGGGCATTGTTCCTGATAATGCGATATTTTCATCAAAAGAAGCATAATGTGCTTTTGTTACTAATTTATCAACACCACCAACATAAGATGCATAACCATCCATTAAAAAGGGGTGGAAAATATCAGCTCTATCAGCCATGTTTAAGACTAATTTATGATTAGCAGCCACACTTACTTGACGAGTATTTGTTGCAATTGATGAACATCTTGCCAAAATCCCGTCAAATAAACCTTCAAAATGACAAAAATCTTGGTATTTCCCAGTTATTTTTAGGACTGGTTCATTACTATTAATAGTTTCTCCATCTTCTAAATATTCAATTTTTAATGATATTTTTTGATATTTTAAAAATTGTAAAATATATTCAATCCCACATAATATAATATTATCTTCGCGTTGAAATCACTGCATTGTCACGGAATTATTTGGCATGTTTTCTTCGATTATCACCTTAGATTTTATAAAATAATCAGCACAATAATCAAGATCTAAAAGGTTTTTTTCAAATTTAAATTTAAACATTTTAAACCTCATCAATTTTTTTTGGACTTGGAGCTGGTTGTCGTTTGTGTGCAGATTTTTGATGAAGATCTTTTATTTTCTTAACAACCTCGGGATTAACTTCTTTTCCTTCTAAATAGTTATCAATTTCATTATATGAAAAACCCAATTCATTTTCATCTGTTTGGCCTTCGTATAATCCAGCAGTTGGTTGACGGTTGATAATTATTTCTGGTACATTTAAAATAGTTGCAATTTCTTTTACCTGTCTTTTTAATAGGTTAACTAGTGGTAAAAGGTCAACGCCACCATCACCAAACTTAGTAAAATATCCCAAATACCATTCTGGTGCATTATCTGTTCCTAAAACAAGATATTTTCTTGTTTGTCCAACACCATATAAAACTGTCATTCTTAGTCTTGCTTTTGTGTTTCCTTTTGCTAATTTTGATAAATCAAAACCAGCATTTTGTTCTAAAAATAGGTTATAAATTTCTTCAATATCAATAATTGTGTTTTTAATTTTATTTTTTTCGATCAATTCTGCAAAACACTTCTGATCTAATTGTGATGATTGACAAGGCATATAAATTCCTAAATGATCATTTGGAAAAGCAAGTTTTGCTAAATTAGCGACAACAGCAGAGTCTATTCCTCCACTTATACCAAAAACAACTCCGCTCGCACCAGCTTTACTTACTTTTTCTCTAATCCATTCTACTAAATAATTTATATACTTTTCTAGCATTTAATCACCCCATATATTATATTATATATTTTTTAGCAAAGGTATTGGCATAAGAAAGGACTAATAAGAGTTTTTTTAGTTCAAAAGAAGTGTTTTTATTCTCAGATAGTTTCTTAAGATTTAATAAAATCTTTTGATTAAAATCATTTTTAACAGATATTTCCCGTTCTACATGCTGATAACTTTTTTTTAGATATAAGTAGGGGTTTTTATTTTTAATGTTTGTATCAAAATTAAAACAAACATAAGAAGTTAAAAGCACATTTTTATAGATTAGATAATCATGGGAAAATGGTGAAAATAATAATTCAAAGTATTGGATTGCTTGTAGGAGAACTTGATAGGAAGTTGGTGTTAATAAATTATCTAGTTTGTTTTGATAATATAAAAAATTATTTTTTACATAATTATTAACAATCTCCAACTGTGATTCAATTCTTTTTTGGTTTCGAAGATCTGTTGAACTTAATTGTGAATTTGAAAAATTAATAATTTCAAAATTGTATTTATTTGCAATTTCTTCATAGTTATAATTTTCACGTTTGAATATAAGAAATTTAACCATTTTTATTAATTTATTAAAATTATTTCACTTCTCAATATCTTTTAGAATATCCATACCGACAATAAATGTAAAGTCGTGTTCCTTATATTTTTTCTTTAAATATTTAACAGTCAAATAAGTAGGAGTTGGTTTTGCTCTCTTTAGTTCAAAATTAATAATTTTTACAAAATTTAGGTTATCACTAACCATTGTGATGATATCCAATCTTTGTTCTGGGGTTGAAAAGACATTTGTCTTAAAAGGATTTTGATATGCTAAAACAATTCAGACTTCATCAAAATTTAAGATATCTTTACATCAATTAATAATTTCTAGATGGCTTTTATGAAAAGGGTCAAAACTACCACCAAAAATTGCTATTTTCATCTGTTACTCCAATAAGTATATTTTATCATTATTTAGCTTTTTGTTGACAAAAAATCTGTCTCAAGGATTAATTCATATAAGTATTATTAATTATGATTATATTTTTCTTAGCTATTTAGAGAATCTAAAAAACCAAACGCAATCTGATTAATTGAATTTCTAAAAATTATAAATTCAAAAAAATTTCTTGTAATTGTAAAAGAATTTTCTTCTGTTAGTTTCTTTTTTCTTGCCATTTTGCTTAAGTACGATGTTATTTTTCTAATTATTAGTTCTGGATTAAAGATTTGGTTTGTTGCATATACTTGTGAATCTAAAATATATTCTATATACTTATCTTTTGGGATAATCTTGTTAATTAAGATAACTATTGCATCAAATTTTGCATTCAAAATTGTATTTATCTCACCGATGACAAAATTAACTTTCTTTTCAATATGTTCTTCTTCTAATGTTTTAAAGTATTTAATAACAATGAGTAAAAAACTGTAGTATCCCGATAGTAGGATAAAGCTCTTTATAAATTTTCGAAATTTATTATATACTTTTCTCTCAGGGGAGATTATTTTATATTTTTTATCAAAAAATTCTTTAAAATGGTTAAATTCAGATATCATTTTTTGGTAGTCAATATCATCACCCTGCACTGACAACAATATGCGATCTTGATTCCCAAAATAATTCTTAGTTTTATTTAGAAATGATAGTGATTTGTTAATAGATTTAATTCAATAACCATTTACCCTATGTAGATATTTAATATCTTTTCCAGCTAAATTAATTTTTGTAAAGTTTTCAATCATTTATCACACTATCTCCTTAAACCTAACATATAATTATATTATAATATAAATATATCTTGAATATATAAATTAAAAATTAAAGGAAGATAATGTTAGAAAAAATTGATTTTACTGAAAAACAAACAAATGAAATATTAAAATATTACCGTATTTTAGTTTTTCTTTTTCAAGATTGTCTAATTGAGTCTAAAAAACACTTAGAAAAAAGGCTACAAAAATTTATTCCCGATATTGACAAAATTATTACTAATATTGAAGAAATTGAGTTTTTAGATGAATTTGAAATAATTTCAGAAAAATTTAATCATTTATTAGAAAAAATAAAATATTTTTTATTTTCAGAAATTAAAGAAAAAGATGTTATTGTTGATTTTTTTGCAAATTATTATCTCTTAGTTCAAGCTAGTGCAATTAAAAATATAATCTTATTTGCCTTAAATCAAAGCTGAGAGAATGTTTTAAATCAAGAAAACATTCTCTCATATAAAGATATAATTGATATTTTTAAATTATTTATTAAAACTACAAAAAATGAAATAATAATCTCGAATAAGAAAGATAAAATCTTTAAAGGTGATGATTTGTTTTATATCCAGTCATTAGATGATAGTGGATTAAACATCGAAGAAATTATTAATATAACAGATGCTATATTGGAAAATTGTGATGGTGAGAATGCTTATTGTGATTATAATTTAATTGGAGAGGCAATTAATGACCTAACAGACCCTAAACATACAGTTTATCAAGAATATGTGAATAAAATTTTGGCAATAAATATTTATGCTATTTGTATTAAAGAACTTAAAATTCTTAACAATTAATTGTTAGTATCTTTTTTAGATTAATACAAATAGTTTTTTAATAATGTTAAAAATTAAATAAATTAATCTCCAATATAAATCTATTTTTACAAACAACAATCATTAATAACAGTAAATTTCCATTTTAAGTAATAATATTTTTTTATCCCAACAAGAGAAGAGTTTAAATTGATACAGTTAGTAGTTCAATACAACATTGATCTCTTTTTAACTTTAATAAGATTTTTTTATTAAAGTACTTTTTTATTTTTTTATTCCCTTTTTGCATTACTACAAAATTATTACTTTTTATTACAATATAATATATTATTTTAAAAGGGGAGTATAATTAATTTGTGTAGATATAATAGTCTACATCAAAAATAATTTTTTGAAAATAATGGAGGTAATATATGAATTTTTTACAGCATTTTCTAGTTGAAGGTTTAGGAACTATGATCCTAATTGTTCTTGGTAACGGTGTTGTTGGTAATGTTGTCCTTAAAAAAAATAAGGGATATGAAGGGGGATGGTTGTTGATTACTGTTGGCTGAGGGTTGGCAGTAACAATGGCAGCATTAATATGTATTGCTTTAAAAAGTGATGCTGTTGCTTCATTTAACCCAGCATTAACTGTTGCACTTTGTATAGATGGGTTACTAAAAGTTAATCTTTTGGCAATTTATTTGGGTGCAGAACTTATAGGAGCATTTATTGGTCAAATAATTGTTGACCTACTATATGTAAATCATATAAAAGTTCATTTAACATCAGCGCAAGGAGAAGAAGAAAAAAAAGCTGCACAAGCAGCGGTCTTGGGATTACATTCTACTGGACCCGCAATTAGATCTTATTTTTCAAATTTCTTATGTGAATTTGTAGCAACATCTGCATTAATTCTTGGAATTGTTGCCTTAGCATTGGCAAAAACATTTGCGATTGCACCATTTGTGAACCCATTTTTTGCTGGAGCCTTAGTATCTGCAATTGGTATTTGTCTAGGTGGATTAACTGGTTTTGCAATTAATCCTGCGAGAGATTTAATGCCAAGAATTGTTCACACAATATTTTATCGTAAAGAAGGTGGTTCTGATTGAAAATATGCATGAGTTCCAGTTATGGGACCGATGGCTGCTGGTGTAGTAATTGGTTGTTTGATGTTAATCTAAAAGGAGTTTTATGAAAAAATATGATGTATGCATAATAGGAGCAGGAATCATTGGTGCTTCAATTGCTAGAGAATTATCAAAATATAATTTAAGTATTTTACATTTAGAAGCAAATAATCGTGTTGGAATGGAAACAACAAGCGGAAACTCTGGTCTTGTTCATGGTGGTTTTGACCCAACACCACATAAATTAAATGCAAAATTAAATGTTTTGGGTAAAATAAGATACGAGGATTGAATAAAAGAATTAAGTTTTCCTTTTTTAAGGATTGATTCAACAATAGTTGCATTTACAGAAGAAGAACTAGATCATTTACAAATGTTATATGATAGAGGAATTGTTAATGGTCTTGATCCAAGTGAAATGAAAATAATAAATTACGCACAATTGACAAAAAAAGAACCGCATATATCACCATTTGTAAAATCTGCATTAGTATGTAATTCTTCAATTGCTGTTGATCCGGTTATTTTGACAAAAGTTTTAGAAACAAATGCAATTGAAAATGGTGTGGAATTGTTTTTGAGAGAACGCGTTATTAGAATTATGAAAGAAAAAGATGATTTTTTAATTAAATCTTCCAAAAATTCATATCACGCTACTGTTATTATTAATGTTGCTGGTCATTATGCCGATAAAATAGCAGAAATAGCTGGATATCACGATTTTACTCAAACAACAAGAAGGGGAGAATATCGAATCTTAGAAAAAACACAAGCAGGGATTGTTAACTCTGTTGTTTTTATGGTTCCCACAATTCATGGTAAAGGTATAATTGTAAGTCCAATGTTATCTGGTCATGTTATGGTAGGACCAACAACTGAGGAAAATGTTGATAAAGATGAAACTAGATTAGTAACAAGAGAAAAATACGATTATATTGGTCAAATTGGAAAAAAACTATTTCCATCAATTAATATGGATAAAACTTGTATGATTTATTCAGGGTCAAGACCAATTGAACCAAAAAGTGATGATTTCTATATTAAACCAGCTAATAAGGAAAAGAATTTTATTAATGTTGCTGGAATGAAGTCTCCCGCTATTGCTTCTGCTCCTGCTATTGCAGATTATGTAATAGAAATGGTTAAAGAAAATTGTGACCTTAATTTAAAAGTAAAAGATAATTTTAAAGGTGTGCAAAAACTTATAAGCCCATTAATATAGAAATGAGGTAGTTATGGAAAAATATGTTATAACATTAGATGAAGGTACAACAAGTGCTCGTACTGTTATTGTTAATAAAAAATCTGAAATTGTTTCAATTGACCAAAAGGAATTCACACAATATTTTCCTCAACCTGGATGAGTTGAACATGACCCAGTTGAAATATGAAACACACAAAGAACAACTTTAATAAATGCTGTTAACAAATTGGGTGTAAAAATTGACCAAATTGACAGTATTGGAATCACAAATCAAAGAGAAACTGCTGTTGTTTGAGATAGAGAATCTGGAACACCTATTTACAACGCTATTGTTTGACAAGATAAACGTAAAGATAATTATGTAGAAAATTTTACACAAGAACAAATAGACTCTATTAGAGAAAAAACTGGATTAATGGTAAATCCATACTTTTCAGCGTCTAAAGTTGCTTGAATTCTTGACAATATCAAAGGGGCTAGAAAAAGTGCAGAAGAAGGAAAACTTGCATTTGGAACAATTAATACATGATTAATATATCGTCTAACCGGAGGAAAAGAATTTCTAACAGACCATACAAATGCCCAAAGAACACTATTATACAATATCAATACAAATACTTGGGATGATGAATTGTTAAAATTATTTAATATTCCTCGTTCTATGCTTCCAGAAATTAGAGATTGTGGTAGTGATTTTGGAGAAACATTTGCAAACTTGTTTTCAAAAACAGATCCTTCAAGAATAAAAATCCGTAGTTCGATTGGTGACCAACAGTCTGCACTTTTTGGTCAAATGTGTATAAAAGAAGGGGAAGTTAAATCAACATATGGGACTGGTTGTTTTATTTTAATGAACACTGGGAACAAAAAGGTATTTTCCAAACATGGAATTTTAACAACAATTGCTCTTGCTAAAGATGGTAAAATAACATATGCTTTGGAAGGTAGTGTTATGATTGCTGGAGCTGTTACACAATGGTTACGAGACAATTTACGTGTAATTTACAACTCATTAGAAACAGAGTGGTATTCAGAACAAGTTGAAGACGATCGTCCTGTTTATTTTGTCCCATCATTCCAAGGTCTTGGTTCTCCATATTGAGATAACACATCTCGTGGAGCAATATTTGGTCTTGATCGTGGAACAAAAAGAGAACATATTGTAAGAGCTGCAATTGAATCTATTGCCTATCAAGCAAATGATGTCATTGATGCTATGCAAAAGGACTTAAATACTAAATTAAAAATTATAAAAGTAGATGGTGGAGCATCGCGTAATAATCATTTAATGCAATTCCAAGCAGATATTTCCCAAACAACAGTAAATAGACCAGCAAACACAGAAACTACAGCAATGGGTGCTGCTTATATTGCTGGTTTGCATACAAAATATTGAACAAGCGAAGAAGAAATTGAAAAAAACATTAAAAATGATAAAATTTTCAAAAATAAAATGCCTTTAGAGGTTGCTAATAAAAAAATTAAAGGTTGAAAATCCGCAGTTTCTAGAACATTTTCATGGACAATTGAGACTGAGTAGGCGCTTTTATTCACTAAGAGAATATCGTTTTTATTAATAGAATAATGTATAATATTTATTTTATGTATTATTAAATTTAAAATATAATTTTTATAAAATAAAATGTCATTGCAATAAAGCAATGATATTTTATTTTTAGCGTGATATTTTTTATAATATTTATATAATCATAATTGGATTATTACTCAATTTTCTATAAATATGTTGTCTTCTTTGATATATTTGTATATAATAAAATAATGGATAAGGAGAAAAGGAAGAACAGTAATTATTATATACTACTTATTCCAATTTTATTAAATGAGTCTAATTAAAATAGAAAATATAACTAAAAAATATAATAATAATTTAGTCCTTAAAGGGGTTGATCTTGAAATTAGTGATAATAAATCATTAGCTATAATTGGTGCAAATGGGTCGGGAAAAACAACATTAGTTCAAATAATTGCTGGTTTAACGAATCCAACTAATGGTGTTGTTACATATTTCAATAATATTGATAAGCAAATTGGATTTCAATTTCAGGAAGGAAATTGACCAAAAAATTCAACGCCAATAGATTTAATTATCCTATTCAAAGGTCTTAACTGACGGAAAGATGAATATGTTTCAAAAATTTTTGAAATTTTTGAAATTGATGAAATATTAAGGAAAAGTATAAGCAATATCTCAGGTGGTCAAAAACAGAGATTTAATACATTTATCGCTTTGATTAATAAACCAAAACTTTTAATTGTTGATGAACTTATTAATGGTCTTGATATCAGAATCCAAATCAAGATATTAAATTATTTTAAAGCATTAAAAGATAATAAGGAATTATTACTTATTATGGTATCGCATAATTCTAAGGAAATTGAACTTCTTTGTGATGAAATATTATTATTAGATTCTGGGAAGGTAAAGAAAATTTATAAAAAAACTGAAGTTATAGAAAAGTATTCCAATGTAGAAAGGTTTCTTGAAGAACATTTTAAAAATTATGATGAATAAAAAAATCTATGAAAGCAAAATTAATAATTGATGATATTTTGTTTTATATCTTTTTAAATGTTTTTTTAAAGAAAAAAGAAGTTATGCATATATTTTTGCACTTTCTCCAATTGCAACACTTATATTAATAAGTACATTCGATATATTTTATAATTCTATTTTATCACCCCCACAATTATTAATATTCTTTTCGCCAATTTTTATTTTTGGAAGTTTATATTCTGTGACTACTTTTTGTGAATTAAAAAATACATCTATTATTAACTCTTTAAAATTAATGTCATTTAAATTCGCTGATTTTTTCTGAGGAATAACAGTTGCTTGTTTGGCCATTTCTTTTTTATCATTTATATTCTCAATGTTTTTATTTAGAGTTGTCTTTTACAAGCTTTTATTATTATATATTGATGTTGATGTTCTTTATAATGTAGATTTTATCATTTGGGTTTTTTATTTTATTGAATTAGCAATTATGTGTGTAACTTGTATTTTAACTTTTTTTCTAATCACATCATTTACAAAAAATATATGGGTAAATTATTTTTTGTTAATTGCTACAACTTTAATCCTTCTATTTATGGGAGATATTATAATTTTGCCCTACTATACAAGTAATAATTTCATATTTTGTGTATTTAGTTATTTTGTTCCAACGAAGTATTGTTCGTGGGTAATCTTATATACAACATCATATGCATTTCAAAATAATTTTGGTATTTATCAATTTTTAAGTCAAAACAGCACTATATATGTATCATTTAAAAATATTTATACCCCAATTATTGTAATTGTAATTTATCAAGTTCTTACATTTGCAGTTATAGATTTTATATATAAAAGAAAAAGGTTTAGAAATGAAAACTTATAATTATATACTATTCTTTATATTGAAAGTCCTTAAGACACCTTTAACATATTTTTATATGACAATATTGCCGCTTTTATCTTATTTAATTATTTATATGTTTGAAAATAAATTCGATAATATAAAAATAGCGCCACATTATGCATTGTGCTTATTTTTACTTCCTAGTATATTTTCAATATTATTTTTAAATGGTTTTATTATTGATTGAAATAAGTCAATAGCAAATAGTTATTGTAAAATTTTTAAATCTAATAAAAAAGATCTTGGGTTTTTTATTAGTTTTCTTTTATTTGAAATTATATTCCAGGTAATATTTATTGTTTTAATTATTATCATTGATTTATTCTTTAAAAATAAATCAATGATTAATATGATTAGTTTTAACCATATGAAAACTGAGTATGATATATCTTTTTCTTGATTTAACCAAATATGTAGATTTTTCATTATATTACTATTATTTATTTTAAATTACATATTTATATTATTAGTTATAATTTTGAATGAAAAAATATTCTCAACTCATTGATCAATAAGAGTCTTTCCAAGTTTATTTTTTATCTCATATATTTTTATGAGTGGAATGATAAATTTTACGATTAACAATAATGCTTTTTTTAAAGTTGTAGCTTATCTCTTGCCACAAAGGGCGATAACGTGATTGTTGGGGTCGATATACTATGGTTCTTTTGTAAATAGGGAACTTATATATCTTACTCTTGAAAATTATTATGATATATTACTATTTACTAATAATTATGTTCCATTTATATTAATATTTACATACATTAGTTTATTAATTACATCTTGCATTTTTATTGAAAGGAAAAACGTTTTTTATGAAAAAAATAAAAATTAAATTTAAAGCTTTAGTTGCTGTTGTTATATTTACAATATCATCGTTGTCATTTGTATTCTTTGCACTAGCAAATGTAAATACATTTTTTAATTTTTCAGAAAGTAAAATTGATCAAATTTTAGATATTTCTAAAGCTAAAAGTGGCTCTATCTACAAAAAACAATGAAAAGACATGGCAGATAAATCTGGTTCAGAAGTTTCAAAATGCTTAAATAATTTAGCCTATTACTTGCCAATTGATATTAGCAAACCAGCTAATCATTTTAAAGATTACAAACCATTTAAAACAGTTAAACACAGTGACCCATATTTTACAAAGCATATTTTATTAGATATGGAGATGGATGAATCTAAAACATCACAACATTTAAATAACTATGGGATAAACTTATCGTGTTCTATATTACATGAGAGAGAATTTTTTCAAGTATATAATTATCAAGACTTAATAAATGATGGATGAAAAGTTTCTGTTACGTCTGACTCATCTTCTGTTGTTGTTGAAACCCCAAATAGTAATGGTGATATATACTATTGTAATAATAATGGCATTATTCCAGATACATATGCAAATATTAGTATAACTGCAACTAAAGGTGATGATAAATTAGATATGGTCAATTTAAAGATTGATGTAGTAAAACCATCTGATAATTCATATTTAATATGAAGAGCGTATCAATATGTAAAATATGAATTTCATGATAGTAGTATTTATCAAGAAATGGCAGCTCACACAGCAGTGCAATTATATAGTGAAATAATGTACAAATCTTCATTATATAATGGAGAAAAAAAACAAAGAATTTATATTATATCTGAAAATGATTATCAAACATTGAAATTTATGGCATATAATTCTGGTCTTATAGGGTATACAGAGTTTTGGCCAAGCGGTAATAGTCCTCTAAAAGGTTATTTCTTTCCAATATCTTGTGATTATTATGATAATCCTTATTTAGAAGACAATAAAGATTGAAGTGGCATCCAAACTCATACACCATTGATTCAAATCAGTTCTAAAATAAGAGATTTTGCATTAAATACAATTAAGGTTTTAGATGATGTCAGTATAAAGGAGACTAAATAAATGAAAAAGAATTTATTTACATATGCTGGATTTATTTTAACTAGTTTTTTAGTTGTAATATTTTCACTTTCTTTTGTAGAAAAAGTTAAGGAAAACAACTTATTAACCAAAATAGGGGATTATGATTGGTCTTCTGGTGCAGCTGATGATTTGGATTATTCTTATGAAAATAAAGGGGCTAAAATAGATTCTTCAAATCTATCAGAAATTAACAAGGGAACTATAAACCCTAATATAGAAAAAAAATATTTTGATTATGCTGATGCTAGTACTAATTTTAAGGAATCTAATGCTATTCCTAAACAAGTCGCAACTGGTTCTCCAATTAATTCTATTTTTTCTGCTGGCAATGATTGGAGTGATTTTGGTATAACAAGCAGAGCAAAAGCTTTTACTAAAGCAAATTCTATTTATCAGTGAGATGATAATAATATTGATATTAAGTATTCAAAAGCTACAAAAAAACTTAGAAAGACAACAAAAACAGCACTTAAATCTGTTTCATCACAAGATGATAGAATTAAATTTGCAGAAATTAGAGATCATGCAAGAGTTAACGGTTCTGCTACATCTTCAAATTTAGGAACTAGAAACCCTTATGAAAAAACAATAAGTAATTTAGCATATCGAGATTACCTTTATGACTGAGGACAGCACGGAAATATATCTCCTCCTAGTGGAGATATGATCGATCTTGCCCACCAAAACGGTACGCCTATTTTTGGTTTAATATTTTTATCACAATTTGGTGGTTTAACTAAAAAGGACACAAAAATTTATGCAGAAAAAAATAATGATGGTACATACAGAATAGTTGATATAATGATCCAAATGTGTAAAGAAATTGGTTTTGATGGTTGATTCTTTAACGATGAGGCAAATGGTGGAATGCCAGATGGTACCATAGTTCCAAAGAATTTTTCATTAGACATTGTCAAACAATTTCATGATAAAGTCTCTGCAAGTAGTGACCCTGAAGTTAGAAAACTTAAAATAGTTTATTATTATTATTTAGAAACTTTCGAAACACTTCCAAGTGGGGACCCTGTTGATGTAAACTCAGTTGAAGTATCAAAATACGCTGATATGATGCAAAATAATTTTAGGATATCTCCAAATGCCAATAAAACATATTTTAAGAATAATCCAAATTATGATACAAGCAAGAATTATTCATTAACAGAGTTATCTGCAACACCAACATTTATTGGAAATTATGATTGAAAAAATGAAGTTTATGAAAAACAAGATAATAAATTTAAAACTGATGGATTTTATCAATCGTTTACATCATTTTCAGGTGGGGGTTCTGGAAATTTTGGAGATGTTGCATATAAAAAAGCAATAGATTCGGGAAAGGATAAAATGACAGCTTGATTATTTGCCCAACAAATAACCAACTACTATGAAAATTTAATGTTTTCTGGATTAAATGGATTTATGAGCGAAAACGATACTGGATCTGATTCAATTAGAACCGATAGTATTTCAGATATCATTAATAATGATGATAGAATTGACACTAATACAAAAAACGCTAAACAATCTAATAATAAGATCGCAAGTTATGGTGTTGGTAACTTGATTCACGAAAATACTATTATTAATGATTTGGATGGTAATGACCCCTCAGTAGAAACATCTTTTTCTACTGGTAATGGAACAAAATTTATATCAAGAGATAATGAAGGCGAAGAATTATCAAATATTAAAGATTATCCATGGACAAATAGGAGATTGAGTGATGTATTGCCAACATACACTTGAGATTTAAAAGATGGTAGTGATAAAAAGGTGGATAATATTTATGGATATTATGATTATTATAGACCTTATGAAAAAGGTAATTCTATTTGCTTGGGAAATAAGATAGAGTTAGATGGTTCTATAAGTAATGCATCTTGAAAAGCTAATAGTAAATACAATTGAAATATCATGGGAACAAATGTAAATAAATATAAGGATTATATTTTAAATTTGTGAGTTAAGGCGGGAGATAGTAAATCATTAATTAATGATATTAACCCATCAATATTATTAACTTTTGCAAATAATGGTCAAAAACAAGGGGTCGAATCTTTCACTCCGAAGATAACAAAATCATATGATGGTTGAAATAAACTAAGTTTTGATTTATCAAATATTAATCAAAGTTATTCATCATTAGCAAAAATTGGTATTCAATTAAACCCAAGAAAAGATTGTGATTGTACATTTAATCTAGGGAAAATGACATTTACAAAAAAATTAAATATAAATAATGAGACAAAATTATATTTAGATAATGCTTCATTTAATTCTGAATATGTTGTAAACCGTGGTCCTAATAATATAAATATAAGATTTAATTGACAAATAGATGATAATGCTTCATATTATAAAATTGTTTGATATAAAAACAATGAGGTTTATGAGGTTGGTGATACAAGCCTAAATTGTTATTTTTTACCTAAACTTTCAAAAGACGCTAATTCAAAAATAAAATTAGGAATAATTCCAATCGGAGAAAAAATAAACAATAAAAAAATTTATACATTCGAAATAAATGTATAATTTTTTGTTTACATATTTAAAATAATGATATATATTATTCTGTTATTCTTGTTATTGAATATTTTCTATTTTTAAAATCACAAGCAAAGTAACCAATAATTAGAATCGTAGACGTTAGGAAAAAGTTTATTAAAGCTGGTGAGAAAGTAATTGGTAATGATAGTAATAATTGTTCATGATTTCATAGGTATGCAATTACAATTTTTCAAATAATAAAATTGCAAAACCAACTCATTATAAAGAAGATAATCCCAGATACTATATAATTTCCTAAAACAATAAGGTTAATATTCCTTTTTCGATACCCCATAGCTTTTAGTGTTAAAATAACTTGAATAGATTCATCTATTATTATGTTTAAAACAACTACAAGAATTATGATTACTAAAAACATTGTTAAGGCTATAAATAAATAAATAATAATTGTAGCCTTAGATGAAATATCATTTATGACAGATTTTTCAATAGATAAAGAATATGTGCTCCTTAAACCACCTTTTAATAGTTGGTAGTAATTTTTTTTCTGATTTAATAATGAATTATCATTAACGAGAGTCACAGTTTTATCGCCAACCAAATTAGTTTTATCTTCTATGATATCTGTTAAAAGAACATTATTGTCACCATCTGGTATTTTTATATTTTCAAGAATTGGCATTAACATTGAATAGAATAGAGATGAGTTTTTATTAATTCCTATTGACATGTTTTCATAGACATATTTTAATTTAGATATCGATTCTGCAATGTTTGTAATATCTATTTTTCCAGTATATGTTTGTTTTTGTGAATATATTGTTGTAAATGGTAGGTTGTTGAAAAAGTCATTATTATCTTTATTAGTATTGTTAACTGGCAGATATGTTTTTGATTGTGAGTCATAATTTATTATATTTGACCCGCTATGTGCAAGAAATGTTTTATAATCAACAAAAATTGACTTAAGAAAATTCATTTTTTTTGATATCCCAACTACCTTAATTTTTATAGGAAGATTGTTTATTGTTTTTATGTTACATTCGTCTCCAACAGATAAGTTTGCATATTTTGCAACTAACAATGAAACAATACTGTTGTAACTACCATCACTATTAACATCGCCCATTTTTTTAAATTGTTTGCTATTAACACCATAAAAATTATAAATACTATTTGGATTTCCCAATTTAAATCTAGAATTATTATTAGAATAATAAGAACTAAAATCATATAAACCCATTTTTGTATTTGTCGGAAAGTCATCATTTTCAACACTTATTTCATCTGATAAGACCTCTGTTTTAGAGTCATAATAATATTGTCCAATTGTAAGTATGGGATTATATTTATTATCTTGGTTGACCATCTCAGATATGGTCAACAATGATGATAATGTCTTTCCTAATTGGGATGTTAACTTTGAAAATGATTCGGATGTTGTTTCGCCATTATTCTTATTATTATTATCCTCATTAGCCTTAAATATTCCCTTAGATATATCCGAATTTAGTGACCAATTTTCTGGATTAGAAATATCGATTTTATTTTGGTATTTATTTCTAAGATTACTAATTATTTCATCATCGCCTTGCAATTTGCTATTGGATATATAATTTTGGACATCAATGTCATATAACATTAGTGTTGATAATCTTGATATATCTTTTAAATAAAAATAACTATCGTCTAATTTTGCTCCCAATAGTGTATTATCTAAGTCTAATTTTTCATTTTTAGTTCCAGCACTTATTAGATCCTTAAATTTTTGAATAGAATAATTTCAAAGCGAGGCATAAGGGTCTTTTTGTTGAAAATAATCGTCAATGTTTTTTATTGGGGCCAATAAAAGAGTAAAAATAACAGGTTTGAATTTGGAAATTGTTGTTATAATCGAAATTGGGTCTGATTGATTTAGGTTTGTTGGAACATACAATGATTCAGGATTACTTTTAATGTGGTCACTGATTATTGAAAGTAATTCGCGGATATTTTTTGCATAAACATTACTAGATAAATTATTATTAATTATATAAGACTCTAAAGATTGATTCTTTTGTTTAGAACTATAGTCAAGAAACTTAATGCTATCCATTTTCTTAGAATTATCTTTTTTTAATTGAAGTTTAGAATCTGTAGAAAGATTTCAATTATAATCTGGAACATAACTTGTTGGCATTGAGTTAAATGAAGAAAACTTATCATTGTACTGGGTGTAGTTTGCATTAATAGTTTCATTAAGCACATCAAGTGCAGATATTTCTAAAAAAGTAATTAAGCTTGTAAACAACATTAAAATGTTTACAACCAGAAATTTAGCTCATGATTGTTGAGTAAATCTGTTCATAAGTTTTCACCCAAAAAATTTCATGTTTGATGCTTTTCTTTTCAAAGAAACTTTATTTTCTTTTTTTAGATTGTAATGTCTTTGTCTTATTCTTTTTGTATTATTGATTAGACTAATTATATTTTCTTTTAAGTAGTGGTAATTTAGACAAAATGCAATTGCAGATATTATTAATGGTACTGCTCCAAAAATTATTAATAAGAATTCTCATTTATAACATATGGGTTGAATATATATAGTTGTTTGTTTTTGCCAAGATGACTGAGCATAAATTTGTAGGGGAATACTTATTAAATAACCAATAATAATCCCAGTGATAATTGTTATATAGACTTTAATTGTAAATATCCAAGCAAGCTCTCTAATTCCATAACCACTAGCCTTAAAGATTCCAATTTGTTTTCTTGTTTGATTTAGTTCTTTTTTAATTATAAAATTTATAAATATTATTGCCAAACCAATAACAACGATTGATAAAATAAAGTAAACGATAATTTGTATTGTTTGCAGCTTCAGGTTTGTGTAGTTTACTAAATCACTTTTTTCTAAAATGAGTGAATCATAGTCTTTTGCATCAATTATATTTTGTTTATTTTTTAATAAAAATAATGATTTAAAATCAGATTTTTTATTTGCAGTCAATGTTAAATAATAATAATCTACCGCATTTGTTGCTTGAGTTGTTTGTTTTGAGGAGCTTCTACTTACACTCTCGCTTATAATTTGGCTCAATAGTTCTGCTGGCATAAAAACATTTCCATAGTTTTCATATTTATCTTTAGTCATATCATATGCAATAGGGTAGATAAAATCTAGCTTATTTCCAATTCCAACAATTTTGAAATCATTATTATCGTGACCTTTAAAGTTTAATTTTATTGTTTGGCCAATATTTAAATTGTTTGATTTTGCAAATGCATCAGATATTACAATTTCTTGTTCTTTTTTATTATAGTTTGGTTTTGAACCTTTTGTTACAACAAGTTGTGATGTTTCATTTGAACCTCTTGCTTGAATTTTATTAATAAATGAATTTTGTCCAAAGTTATGGTCTGAATTTGAGATATTTAATTTTCAATAGTTAGCACCATTAGTTGTGTCATAATCTTGAAATCTTAAAACTTGTTCATAGTTAAAGTTAAAAGCATCTTTTCCATACAAGTCACCATATTTTGCAAATAAATTTGTAAAAATGTATTTAATATAATCATAATCATAATCTTTAAGTTCTGTTTTAGCAATAGCCTTGCCACCATCAGTAACATCTTTTTTATTTACTTTTTTTATATTTTCTTTATTTACTTTTTTATCATCTTCTTTATATTTTTGATACAGTGATAAATTTTGACTATTCCCATCCTCATAGTAAGATAATATATTTTGACAATGTGTAGCGATTGTCTTTTTAAATTTATCAATTATTGTACTATCATCAATTTTACTGCCAATTTTAATAGCTTCATTTGGTGGTGTAAGATCTTTATTTATATTATAAAAATTTATCATATTTATAAAATCCTTATTTCCATTAACATCATTATTGTTTGTATCATATAAATACACCAAGTAGTCTAAATAATCACTATTTTTTTCCTCTGATAAGTCTTTTTCTAAATATACTGTAGCATAAGTTTGGACAAATATAAATTCTCGATATTCATCTGTTAATCATGAAGTTTTTTCATTTTTTTCTTGTGTATTTACATAGTTTAATTGCGAATTATCTCCCAAAAAGATATATTCATAAACAAAATCACTATTTAAACGTCCATTTGTGTTATATTGGTTAAAATATCTGTCATATGTTGTTGTTTCGCGACTTATTTTTTTTGTTTCTATATAGTTCTGTAAAGGTGAAGATATTACACCAAAAAGAGCACAAAATAATGAGATAATAAAAATTAAGAACCCAAATGTTTCCACTCAGTTCTTTATAAAGTTCTTGAGATAATTTTTAAAGATTTTGTTCATTTTTTTAAAACCTATTTCTATTTTAACATTTTTTAAGAATCTATACTTATTTCCTTTTAAATATCACTAAATTACTTACTTAATTTTAGATATGTTATAATAATATTATGAATAAAATTGAGGTTTAATAGATAATGGAAAAAGAAAATATATCTGAAAATAAAATTGAAAAACCAAGAATTGTAAGTAAAAGTGGAAACTTTATGAATACAATTTTTGTGTATTATAAAAAATATTGGCAAATGGCAATCTTCATCCTTATTTTTGTTGTTTTAATTGTTTGTTGTGCTATTGCTATCCCATTGTTGACGTATGAAATGACTACTGATATTTCAATTTCAAATCTTAAAAAAAGCCCATATTCTTCTATTAGTGTTGATGTGTTTGAAAGTAAATTATCAATTCCATATTGAGGAATTCATTGACAAACACTTTTATACATTGGTTTGGGGATTGTTTGTTTTGATATGATTGCTTTGTATATGAGTCAATTTTTACAAATTAAGTTAGGAAAAAAAATCGAGATTCATTTGAGAAATATAGCCTTAGAATCATTGATAAAACAAGATATTTCTTACTATTCTGATAAAAAAATTGGAGAAATTATTACAAAAATAATATCAGATACACAAATTATTGGTGAACAATCATCACAAGTCCCAGTTCAACTAATAACAGCACTTTTACAGGTTTCTGCTGGTGTGACAATGATGTTTATTTTTGATGTTAAAATGACAGCGATAGCATTGAGTTTCTTTGTTATAATGTTGGTTGTTTTATTTTCATCTATGAAAGCTGTTCGAAGAAGAATTGTAAAGGTAAGAACTGTAATTACAGAGGCAAATGGGGTTGTTACTGATAAAATAAATACTGTGAGATTGATAAAATCTAGTGGAACTGAAATTTATGAGACACAAAAAATTAAAGAAGAACATGAAAATTATTATCGAGTTAATAAAAAACTAGCAAAAATTCAAGCATTTATGATTGTTATTATTTTCGGAGGACTAACAATTTTACAATTCATTACAATTGGAGCTGCAATGGTAATCCATGGAAACTCCTCAGATTCTGCAATGTTTTTTCAAACAACTTTTGCAGCATATACATTAGCTCAAGGGGTGATGACATCACCACTATTCCAAGTGATTATGGCAACTGTTGGGATTACAACCGCAACTGTTGCTGGAAGAAGAGTAAGTGAGGTTATTTCCTCAAAACCAATTTTTAACTTCCACTATAATGATGGTGTTATAATTGATGAAATTTTTGGAGATATTATCTTAAAAGATGTTGAGTTTAGATATCCAGAAAAACCAGACCAATTAATTTTACCTAAGTTTAATTTTACCTTTGAAGAGGGAAAAAGTTATGCTTTTGTTGGTGAAACTGGTAGTGGAAAATCAACAATTGCAAAAATACTATTAAGATTCTATGATCCCTATTCTGGAGATGTCTTAATTCAAAATGGTAACGTAAATTTAAAAGATGTTCAATTATCTTCATATTTAAATAGTGTAGGATATGTAGAACAAGACCCCCAAATTATGTTTGGAAATGTTTATGATAATGTTCGTTATGGAAGATTTGACGCATCTAATGATGAAGTTGAAGAAGCTTGTAAAAAAGCAGAACTTCATGAACTTATTAAAACCTGAAAAGACGGTTATAATACAATTTTAGGAGAAAGAGGGATGTTATTGTCTGGTGGACAAAAACAGCGACTTGTAATTGCTAGAATGTTCCTAAAAGACCCAAAATTATTAATTTTAGATGAAGCAACTAGTGCTTTAGATAATGTTGTTGAAAAAGAGATTCAAGCAAAATTAGAAGATTTGATGAAAGGGAGAACAACAATATCAATAGCGCACCGTTTATCAACAATTAAAAATTGTGATAAAATTATCGTTTTAGCTCCTGGAATTGGTATTGTACAAGTTGGTAAATTTAATGAACTAAAAAAACAACCAGGGCATTTTAAAAATCTTTATGAAGCTGGAATCTCTTAAAAACGAAGCTAGTTACTTATAACGCCTATAATTTACCTATATTTGTGATTAAGGGTATTTATCTTGGTATAATTATAAAGATAATATATTTATAAATTAAATAAAGATATTTTATTATTTTGTATAATATATCAGATTAAATAACATTTAATAAAGAAAAAAATAAATTAAATTTTTAAAATAATAGGTTGGTTAATGAATGAAATTAAGTTCTGCAAAAAAAATTTTAAGCTTAAAGTATGTAATGTTGCTTTCTACAATTGCAATTTTTATTGTTTTGGGTATTTATGATAAAACAATTTACACTTATTTTGCAGATAAACAATCATTAGAATCTGAGGGTTATTTTTTTAGTATATATCTTGCAAAATTAGTCCTTTATATTGATGCTTATTTAATATATTCACTATTAATAAACTTTTATGTTACAATTTATTTTTATAAATACCGACAAAATGTTATGATTGTTGGAATGATAATCGCAGTTGGGGTAACTATACTCGCTGTTTGACGTTATATTGACACTTATTATGTTTTTGTAGAAGGTTCTTTAGTTTTTAAATTATTACTTTGAATTATCACAACATTGATCGTTGTAACACTATTTGTATATTCATTTATTTTGGCCTTTCACAGACGTTATGCAAATCCATATTTCATTCAATCACTATCCCCACAAATGAATGCAGCAACATTTTTCTATATGGCAGTACTTTTATTTGGCTGACTGTCAAGGTGTATTTTTGGTCGTGATGCTCAAAATTTAAACAATTTTTCATACCCATTTTTAATTAATACAAGATCTTATTCGGGAATTACTGCACGTCAATCTTCTTCATTTGTGTGCAATATTGTCGAATATGTTGGTCTTTTGCTCTTTCCATCATTCTTATTTACCAAAAAATATGATATTTATCGATATTTATATATTTTAGCCGTCTATCTTCTAATGATTTTAGTTTCTTTTGAGGTTGTTTATTATTGTGAAGCTTATGCATCTGATGTTTTTGGGGCAATTGCGTTAGTAACTGCTCTATTTATATTAATTCCAATTTTATTGGCAAGAATTCAAAGAGCATACATGGTGCGAAATGGTATGGGTGGTTATCAAACACAAGAACCATACATTAACAAAGAAGAAGAAAAAGCAAAACGTAAAGCTAAAAAGGATTTAGAAAATATTCAAAGAAGAAATGAAAAATTAGCTAAAAAACAAGCAAAAACTGCTGAAAAGAATAAGAAAAAAGAAAAATCACAAGCAGATATTGATATTGAAAAAATTTTAAAAAAAGCTTCAAAAAGTCATAAGAAAAAAATTAAAAAATCAAAAAAAGATAATAAGCACGAAGATTTTGGTGGTGACCCACCACCTTCAGATCTTAAACATTAATAGAAGGAATTAGAGAAAAAAATGATTACAAAACCAAGAGGAACAGTCGATTTATATGGCAAAAAAGCTAGAATGTATACCACAATGAAGGAATTGGTATGTCTTTTGATGAATAATTACCATTTTGAAGAGATCATTACCCCAGTTTTTGAAAATGAACAATTATTTACAAATGGAATTGGGCAAGAAACAGATATAGTTGGTAAGGAAATGTTTAGTTTTCTTGATCGAAAATCTCGCTCGATGGTCTTAAGACCAGAGTTTACAGCCCCGGTTGTACGTAGTGTAATTGAAAATAAATTATATACTAACCCATTGCCATTAAAATTGTTTTACTTTGATAAATGTTTTCGTTATGAACGTCCACAAAAAGGTCGCCAACGTGAATTTTGACAGTTTGGTGTTGAAATTATTGGTGTAAAATCACAACTAGCAGAGGTTGAAGCAATTCAAATTATAGTTAATTTTTTAACAATTTTAACGATTGAAGAGTATAAAATAAGAGTAAACTATCTTTTAACTGGTAGTGAACGTGAAAAATACATCACTGAACTTAAAAAATACTTAAAAAACACAAAATTATGTGAAGATTGTACAACAAGAATTGAAAAAAACCCACTAAGAGTATTGGATTGCAAAATTGATGTTGATATTCTTAAAAAAGCACCTAAAATGGTTGATTATTCATCAATAAAAGATAAAGAAAATTTTGATAAAATTATAAAAGTGCTAAAAATATCAAATATCCAAACCACTAAAGATGATAATTTGGTTAGAGGATTGGATTATTATACGGGTTTAATATTTGAAGTTGATTTAAAATTCAAAGATGGCACATATTTAACAATTGCTGGTGGTGGAAGATATGATGGTTTAATTGAAAAATTATCTGGACCAGCATTAGAATCTGTTGGTTTTGGACTCGGATTAGAAAGACTATTTTTATATATTGAAGATAGAAATATTGAACTACTCCATGAAAACCCAGTTGAGGTTTATTTTGTGGGATTAACAGACCAATCAAGAATTTTTACAAGTCTTATAGCAAACGCTTTAAGAATGGGGGGAGTTAGTTGCGAAATTAACCACGACGAACGTTCTTTAAAGTCAAGTTTCAAATATTGTGAACAAATAGATGCAAAAAATATTGTTGTCATTGGTGATGATGAGGTAAAATCAAACACTTTTAAAGTAAAAAATCAAAAAACTAAAAAAGAAAAAACAATTGTTGGTTTTGAGGAACTTGTAAAATATTTTATTGATAATAAGAAAGGGAATTAACCATGATCAGAACACATAATAATAACCAATTAACATTAAAAGACCTTAATAAAAAAGTAATTTTACAAGGATATATTGATAAAATTAGAAAACTAGGTAAAAAAATATTTGTTGATCTTCGTGATATGTATGGAATTACACAAATACTTTTTGAGGATGATTTAGTTGACGAGGCAATGTTGTTAAAAAATGAATATGTTGTTCAAGTTGATGGTGTAGTTTTAAAAAGACTTAGTGCAAATCCTGGTTTAGTTACTGGGGAAGTTGAAGTAAAATGCAAAAAGTTGCAAATAATTAGTAAATCAATCTTAACACCTTTTGAAATAAAAGATGATCTTGATGCTAGTGAAGAAACCAGAATGAAATATCGATATTTAGATTTAAGAAGACCTTTAATTCAAAAAAACTTTATTTTTAAATCACAAATCTATAAAATAACAAGAAATTTTTTTTATGAGAATGAATTTATAGAAATACCAACACCGATTTTAGGAAAAGCAACACCTGAAGGGGCTAGAGACTTTGTTGTCCCTAGTCGATTAAATAAAGGTAAATGATATGCTTTACCTCAATCCCCTCAGTTGTACAAACAATTATTTATGGTTTCTGGGTTTGATCGTTATTTTCAAATTGCTAGAACATTTAGAGATGAAGATCTAAGAAATGATAGACAATTAGAATTTGACCAATTAGATTTAGAAATGTCTTTTGCAAAGCAAGAAGATGTTATTTTTATTATTGACACATATATAAAAGAACTTTTTCTAAAAGCTCTTAATTATAAAATTGAAAATATTCCTCATATTAGTTTTTCAGATAGTATTGAAAAATATGGTTGTGATAAACCAGATATTCGTTATGATTTATATTTACATACACTAAATGATATTTTCAAAGATTCTCAATTTCCAATTTTTAAAGATACTAATAAATCAATTAGATCAATCGCTGTGAAATATCTTTTATCAAAAAAAGAAATTGAAGCCTGTGAAGAAATTTCAAAGCAAAATCATTGTCAATTCTTTTCATTTGTAAAAATTACAAATAAAGAATGAAGTGGTCCACTTGCATCTAAATTGAGTGATAAAGAAAAAGCATCTTTAATAAATAAATTTAAAGTTAAGGATAATGGGACTATTATCATTGCTCACGATGAATACTTAAAAGTAAGTGCAGCTTTGTCTGGAATAAGAACAAAACTAGCTAAAGATTATAAATTATATGATGAAAATTCATTCAAGCCTTGTTTTATTGTAGATTTTCCTTTATTTGAATTTTCAGAAGAAGAAAACAGATATGTTTCTGCTCATAACCCCTTTACAATGCCTTCTCAAAAATATATTGACAATTTTGAAAATAATAAACCAGAAGCGATGGCTGCTAGTTATGACTTGGTTATCAATGGCTATGAAATGGGGTCAGGGGCTGAAAGAATTACAGACCAAGAAATTCAAAAAAGAATGTTTAAAGCAATAGATATGGATAATGAAGAAATCGAAAACAATTTTGGATGGTTTATTAATGCTTATAAATATGGGGCTCCATATCATGCTGGAATGGGAATTGGAATTGACCGATTAATTATGGTAATGACAAAATCAGATTCAATTAGAGAAATTATCTCTTTTCCTAAAAATTCAAAAGGAATATGCGCAATGACAAACGCTCCAAGTGAAATTGATGACCAAGAATTTAAAGATACATTTCCTTCATTGCCAAAAAATAATAATATTATCTTCAAATAAGATAATAATTTGGTTCAAAAATCAATATTTTTGATATAATATTACTATATTTTAAAAATAAATAAATATATTTAGTAAAAGGCGTGTGATAACCAAAAATGAAATTATTTGAGACAAAAGATCTTGTTATTTTTCAAAACTATGATTTGGAAAATGGTATTTCTTATAAAAAGGCGTTAGTAATTGAGAAAAATAAACGAATGCATGTAATGTTAGAAATTATTGAATTAATCTTTGATGATCAAAATAAAGCAAGATTAGAAGTTTTAGAAAGACAACTTATTAATAAAGGTTTTGCTGTTCGTGGTGCTAATTTAGATGGTCTAACAGAAAATAATCTTATTATTTGTGGTAATGAATTTAGATTACCAAATACATTTGAAGGGATTAACATCAAAAAGGTAGGTGTTTTTAATAATGATTATAAATTCAATATCATTATTAACAAGTATTTCACCTTTAAAAATGACCAATTTAACGAAAAAATATTAAAACAGGTAATTGATGAAAACAGACACTTGATTAAAAAAATTGAAGGCTTTGAAGATTAATTTTTACAAATAAAAAAGCCTATTAATAAAAAGGAGACCTTGTTATGTATATTAAAACTTTTTTAACCAAATATGAATATAAAAACCATAAAAAAGTATTTGCAAATAAGAAATTTAAAAAAGACAATTTGCCCCTTTATGTTTCTATGCAAATTATTTATGGTGATAGTTTAAGACAATTTGCCAATAATGCAAAAATCCAACAAACAGCAATTGAAAAAGAATTGCTTATTAATGATGCTTTAGTTGAAAAACTAAAAGCAATTTATAATGTTGATTCAAAGGATAAATTAATCTTTGAAAATAATGAAAAAACTGATTTATATGTTGATAAGAAAATACACCAAAATATTTTAAGAGCTATCAAGTGATATAAAAGACATAGTAAGATTCATGAAATATTTAAAAAGAATAAAATCGACTTAGTTTATGTTTATTAAAAATTCAGTCTTTATTAAATCGTGTGCTTCTTTTGATGATTTACCAAAAGATGATGTTAAAGAGGTTATTTTTTTAGGAAGAAGTAATGTTGGAAAATCATCTTTTATTAATAGTTTTTGTAACCAAAACAAATTAGCAAAAATATCTCAAACCCCCGGTAAAACAAGATTATTAAATTTATTCTCAATTAACAATAATTTATTTAGACTAGTTGATAGTCCTGGTTATGGTTATGCAAAGATAGCAGTTAGTTTGAAAGATAGCTTTTTAAAGCTTATGGATGATTATCTTAAAGAAAGTTCTAATCTAAAACTTTGCTGTTTATTATTAGATATGCGCCGAACACCAAATCAAGGAGATATTGATTTATATAACTTTTTAAAATATTATAAAAAATCAGTTTTAATTATTGGCACAAAAGAAGATAAGTTAAAAAGAAATGATATTATAAAACAAACAAAAATTATTAAATCAGCAATTGGTTTTAATGAAGATGATAAATTCATCATCACTTCATCGTTAAATAAGTTAAATATAATCAAGGTTCAAGAGTATATATTAAATTTTTTAGCCACTTGCTAAAAATTATATATATTTTTTTTATTGATAATTTTTAGTATTTAATTATAGAATTAAATCTTGACAATTATATAAGATAATATTAATATGTTATTTACTATAGTACAAAAAAACTCGCTATTTTCTTTAAATTATTATTTTATTTGATAAAATAATAGTATTGCCTATATGAAAATTTATGATATGTTTATCAGTTTTTAATATTTTATATAAATATTGGAGATTGGTGTACTCAATTAAACTTATGTTTTTAAAGAAAGGGGATTTTTATGAAAAAGTTATTATCTATATCTTCTGTAATATCAATAATTTCCTCTTCTTTAGGTTCTGTTATATCTTGTTCGGGCTTAAATGATCTTGATAGCGTTATTAAAATTAGAGAAGTTGATTTTAATAAGAAAAATCTACCATATTTAAAAAGACTTCAAAAGCAAAATAGTGATAGTATTTCAAAGTTCCAAAACCGAATGAACGATGATATTTCAGAAGAATACGGTTGATATTATAAAAATCTTCCTACTGCATACTCTGGAGATAAAAAAATTTTGAATCAGCTTGATGTTGATGTTAAACAAAAAACCCCAAATATCTTAAAATCAAATATTGAAAATAAAATTTGTGAGGGTCAAGAAGATTTTGGTTATGGTTATCCAAGGTGTAGTCAACTGCATGAGTTAAATAGAATTGAAATTGCAAATTTTGAACATCTTAAATCAATAGGTTATACAATTTATGCAAATATTAGTGACTGAAATAATGAAGATACATCAAAAAGTGAAATTGTTATAACAAATTTAGATAAGAGCAAAGAATATATTAATAAAAACAAAGAAAACAAGGTTTATTTTGCTTTAACAGATGCATATGATACAGGGTGTATATATTTTAAGAGTTCAGACCTTATTACAAAGGATAATATATCTTCTGCTAAGGGGCAAACAATTGACCTTATAGCAGTTGATAAAAATAATGGTGATCATTATTTAACTGGGGATTGGGATGGTGGAATCCCGATCAATGTTTCAACTAGTTTGGATTATTATGAATATAATAATTCATATCTTGCAAATTTTGATTTTGTCCAATATCGTTTAAATGATTGATTAAAATATGAATATTCAGATTCAAACAATTTATATTGTTATATTGGCACACAACTTATAAATTTTTATCTAAGTATAGGTATTGGCTATATTGATTATCTTAGTTCTAATAGTTATCAGAAAGATAAGCCTTCTAATTATCCAATATATCTTATTAATGGTTTGCAGGATGTTGTTAATGGTAACTTATCGGGTGATAACGGTTATGAAGCGGCGGAGTTATATTTTTTGTATAAATATGGTGTTTTTCAAAATTTGTGGACAGAAAATACGCATTATGCTGGAGATATTAGTATGGATGCTAATCAAAATATGCCAATTAAAAATCAATTATCAGTTAATGATAATCTTGTAAATACTAAGTATAATAAATTTAATATTTGTGAATTGGATTATAGTCCATATATATCATTAAATAATCAATTATTAGATTTTACAAAAGATGTATGGAATACACTTGTAAAATATGAAGACAAAATAAATACAGATTGGTCAAAGCCTGATGGTAAGTAGAGGATAGATTATGATTAAAATAGATCAAGTTAAAAAAACATTTAATCGGGGTAAGAAAATAGTTCTAGATAATATTTCTTTCCAAATAAATGATGGAGAATCTGTTGCTATCCTTGGGGGGAACGGTGCTGGGAAGACAACATTATTAGAAATAATTGCTGGGGTTTTGACCCCTGAGGATGGCAGAGTATATTTTGTTGATAGTGAGAACGATAGTAAAATAAATAAAAATTTAAGTGAATTAGAAGAAGTCAACATAAAGAACAAACAAAGTAATAAAAAGCTTAAAAACAAAGAGTGGTTACTAAAAGAGGATTTGGAAAAAAATGTTGGTTTTCAATTTCAAAATGGTAAATGGCCATTTAATACAAGAGGTATTGACCTATTAAATTTTTTTGGAACAAAAAATTGAAAAAGTAATGAATATATTAATATGTTAATTGATGTATTTGAGGTAAATGAAATTATTAAAAAACGATTAAATAAGTGTTCTGGTGGGGAACAACAGAGATTTAATTGTCTATTGTCAATAATAAACAAACCTAAAATTCTTATTTTAGATGAATTGATCACTGGCTTGGATTTGAAGATGCAAATAAAACTTATTAATTTTTTTAAAGAATTAAAGAAATCTGAAAATATAACATTAATAATAGTTTCTCATGTGCCAGAAGAAGTTGAAGCATTATCTGAACGAATAATTTTGCTTAGAGAAGGAAGAATATATTTAGATGATTCTGTTGATAATATTAAGAGTAAATACAAAAGTGTCCGTGAATTATTAACACAATTTTATGCTAGTGAGAGTGAAAACTATGAGAAATAGTATTTTAAATCAAAAATGGAAGTTCTATTTAAGATCAAGAAGCAGCACATTTAAAAGAACATTAGATTTTGTTTTTTATTATTTTCTTAAATTTGATAAAGCTTGAGTATTTAATATCCTTATTCCACTTTCATTTTCATTACTTTCAATTTATGCTTATGTAAACTATTCTCAAATATTTTCAGTTCTCCCTCCTCAAATATTAGCCTTTGTATCATTTACGTCTTTTTTTGTTCCAACATTTTTTTCAATATCACTTTTAGAGTGAAGAAATTCCCATCTTTTAAAAAGAATGAAATTTGTTGATGTGAAAAAAAATGATATTATTATTAGTTTTATCTTTGTTTCATTTTTTTTCTCCTTTATTTCAATAGCGATCCAATATTTTTTTATATGAATAGAGGCACTATCTTTTAGCAAAATTTATAATGTATTTACTAATTTGGTAAATATAAAATATTATATATGATTTTGATATATTTTTGCAAACTTGCTAATAATTACCTTAGTCTTTTTATTAGAAATTGTATTAAGTAGCTTTTCTTATTCGCAAGCAATTAATATAATAATAATTATTGTACTATTTATTGTCTTAGTGTTGTTTTCTGATATTTTAATATGATCTTTTAGCTCATCGAGAAGTAAATTTTTAACATATGCTGGTTATTTGATATTAACAAAGTATTGCGTTTATTTGATTTTATTAACAAGTTCATATACATTTATGGATAAAAACGGAATTCAGCAAATCATCTTAGACAATACTTACACTAGAACTTATATTTTTACCTATAGTATATACTTATGTATTGGAGTTTCAATTATTTCAATAGCAGCTCTTAATTTTCTATCAATTAAAATGTTTAAGTGAAAGGGGAATGAATAGATGAACAAAATTACAAATATCAAATTTATTGAAAAACAAATACTCACTTATGCTTTTAAGACATATTTTAAAACACCAAAAACATATTTATATTCAATTTTTTTACCAATTCTTTTCTTTTGTCTTTTTTATTTATTAAAGTCTTCCTTTGGAAATGAAAATTGAGAAACACTCTATAGCCAAGCTTGATCTCTTTTACCAATATCTTGCATTTGTAGTTTATTTACAATATCAAATATTATTATTAACTGGCGTGAATCTAATTTTATTTCCAAGATTAAAATATTAAGAATTAAAAAAATTCATCTATTTATATCATTTTTAATTTTATCATTAGTAATAACTTATATATCAACAGTAGTAAATATAATTTGCGGTTTGATAATTGATTTGTTTCTTGTTAATAAAAATTTTACATTTGGAATTCAACAATTAATATATTTTGACCAATATGTGGGAATATTTTTTACAATATCAATAATGCAAATTATTATTTTTTCAATAACATATATTTTTTCATTTTTTATTAATTCACCATTTAGAATTCAAGTTTTAAATCTTATATTTTGCTTGTACATGTTATTTTTTGGAGGCGTATTAATTAATCGTACAAATTTTACAGATTCATTTAATAATTCAATTATTTCACAAGCAATATTTTATATTAACCCAATCGATTCATCACAATGATTATATTTATTTTCTTGTGGAAGAATTATAAACGATTCTTCAAATATTGTATACATATCAGACAGTCTATTTTCAACTATACCATATTCAATTCAAGATAAGTATCAAGATCTTACATATGAGATTCCATTATGTTTAACAATTTCGGGGTTATGGATATCTATCTTTGCAGTTATTTCTGTGAAACTAGACATAAAAAAATTATAGAGGGGTAAAATATGAAAAAAGTTATACAAACATCATTATTAGTTTTCATGGCATCAATTTTAACAATGCCAGTTTTTTCATGTTCAATCGGTAACATAACGTGTCGACCATATTTTGAAAGTATGAATAATTTCAATTGAGCTGATGAAAAATATGGAGATATGTTTAATTGAAAATATGATGAAAAAGATAGTACACCATTATCAGAAGGTAACACCGATGAAACTGATATTAGTAATAAAGTTTTAAATGGTCATGTAGATGATATTTGAGACTATGATAATTATAATACTGGTTTTCAAATGCGTGACTACTTAAATAAACAAGGAACAACAGGTGTTCCAACATCAAAAGCATATAGTCCGGATGGAAATTCTGCTAGTGACTTTGGGGTCAAATCTCTCGCTCAAACATTTACGAGAAAAAATCTTGTTAATGATTGAGATAAAATTGGAGACGAAGATATAGCTTACAACACTTCATCTCAAAAGCTAGCAAAAAGAAATTTTGTTGCTCAAATTCCATCAACAAATTTCCAAGAGGGAGAATCATTTTTTAATCAATATCGAGAACATGGTGTTCACCAAGGAACATACAATAATAATTGTGTGGGACTTAAAAATCCTTTTTCAAACAATATCTCTAGTTTCTCTTATGTTAATGAATATATAGATTGACAAGGTATGACTAATGAAGGAATTCTTGAGCTTCCATCAATGGATTTTGTTGATGCAAATCATAAGAATGGAATTCCAGCATATGGAATGATTTTTTTAGATGGTTGACAAAATTTAACTAAAAAAATGATGGATAAATTTTTAGAAAAAGATGCTAGTGGAAATTTTATGGTCTCAAAAATTCTATATGATATGTGTGAAAAATGTGGTTTTGATGGTTTTTTTATTAATAACGAAGGAAATGGGTCTAGACCAAATGGTGCAATTGTAGATTATAAAGATATCGGAGAACTTATGCAACAATTTAAAGATATTGTGGCTTCTCATCATAAGAACTATAAAATCATATGATATCGTAATGGAGCAAATGTTGTTTGTAATGCAAATGGTTCTTGGTATTCTCCCGAAACAATAGAAATGTCAAAAAAAGCTGGGGAAATTCAGTTAAATTTTGGTTTATCTGAAAATGCTAATTCTCAAGCTACATTTATAAAAAGATATGGTGATAAATGAAAGCAAAATTTATTTAATTTCTATGAGTTTGGTCAAAAAATTAATTCTATTGGTAATCAAGATTTTCGTAGTTATATTTATAAAAATAATAACTCTAGATCTAGCCTTGATTTAGACAGTTATAACCCAAGTAATATAATGAATGGCTTATCATTTTTTGAAAATGATGGAAGTTCTAAATTTGGTTCTGGAATTGAGAAAAACTTGTTGGGTAAAAACCCATCTGAAAAAGATAAAGCAATTTCATGATTACAAGCCCAAGAGACAACAAATTTATATAGTGCCTACCAATACTCTGGTCTTAATGGTTATATAAGTTCGGATGACAAAGGGATTACATCAGAAGTAGACCTAGGTGCATCAATTCAACAATTGGTTGCTAACAATCCAAGAATAAAATCTAAATTACTTAATAAATTTAAAGACGAAAAACCAAATTTCTTACCCCGTTATACTTATAATAGTAATGGTTACTATCCTTCTAGTTTTGGTATTGGAGATATTTTTTTACCACAAACAACAATAACAGATTCAACAATTCCTAATGATACCCCTTTGTCAAGTAGTAAGGAAAAAGAAATAAAAAATGACCCAACAATGTCTACATGTTTTTCAACTGGTAGTGGGATAATGTATATAAATCGCGATATAAACAAAAGCAAAATTGAAGAAGAAGACTACTATCCGTGAACAAATATTCGTCTTGAGGATGTAATGCCAACATATCAATGAGATTTTTGAGACAGTCAAAAAGAAGAAGGTAATATTTTAAAATCAGAAGGTAATCTAGATAAATATCGTAGTAAAATCACATCAGATGGTCAATTATCTGGTTATTTTGATTATTATGACCCTTACGAAAAAGGAAATTCAATTGCAATTGCAAATAGTTATGATTTTGATAATCAAGGAAAATTAACACCTGGTAAATGAGGTAAAGGACCATATTATTTTAATCTTATGGGAACTAATCTCCAAAATAGTAATTATGATGTTTCTTTTGTTGTTAAAGCAACAAAAGAAGACCAACCAAAAGAATCAACTAAAGATGAAACAAAAATGAACAAAATTGTTAATGCAACTAATTTATCAGTAACAATGTCAAATTCTAATATTCCAAATAATATTCCAATTAAAAGTGCAGTACAATTAGAAGATGGATGATATAGGTTAACATATAACCTAAAATCAACCAATGCAAATAATAGCAATCGAATTGCTAAATTAGGGCTTAAAATTGATCCTCAAAATCAAGATAATTTTATCTTTAATGTTGGAAAATTTGCAATAAACAAAGCTCAACCCCTTATTTTCCAACCTCAATCAACAATAACTAGTGTTCAAAATAAATATATAGTTAAGAGAAGAAAAGGGGATTATAATTTAAATATACGTTTGGGATGAGATGTTGTCAATGATATTAATATTGATTATTATACAATATATACATACTATGATAATAAATGATACCGTATTGGTGAAACTAGTCAAAAACTTTATTATGTTCACGAACTAAAAGAGAATAGTCCAAATAATCTTCGTATGGGAATTAAGATTAAGTATAAAAATGGAACGGAAAGCAAGATAAATACATTTAATTTTAATACAAAATATTCATAGTTTTAATATTAATATAAATAACCCAATAAATATAGGGATATGAATACTTTTCAAGCAGATTATAGAAAAAAAATAGCTACTAGTCAATATTGTGTAAAATCAACCTAGTCTTTTAATTTATTTATTATCAATAAAAAAATACCTACAGTTTTTCTTAGATATTTATATCAACAAAAATAAAACTAATTTTCTTACATTTAACAAATATTATAAAATAATACCTTAAATATTGGGTATAAGGAGGCCTTTATCAATACTTTTTAGTTAGTGGCAAATATCATTATAATGTTATTTAAAAAAGTGATTTCCTATAAAGATTATATCTATACTAAATAAAAGCAATAATAGTTTTAATTTATATTTATTCAAACTAATGCTTTCATTTCTTATTAAGAGCTAAAAATTCTTATAATTACTGAAAAAAATTTAGGAGACCTAAAAAAAGTATCATATTGACCTTTTTTAATATTTTCATTAAAAAAAGCATTTTATTTATTAAAAATATGTAAAAATATGTAAAAAAAACATGTATTTTTATAGATTATTATGTATAATATTTATAGGGATATGCTCAAGTATATCCTACAAAAAGGAGAAAATATATGAGAAAACTATTAGGATTATTAGGAGCCCTAGGGTTAGTGGCTTCAAGTAGCTCAGTTGTTGTTTCTTGTGGAAAATCAGATGATAAAGCAATTGATCTTTCTGCTGTTAAACTAACAACAGATAAAGATACAACAGGTGCTACACTTGCAAAAGATGCAGATAACGATTCAAATTTTACTGGATCAATCACAGCAGATGCAACAAAAATTACTCTTGATTTTTCTGGAATGACAGATAATAAAGATAAAAATGTAACAGTTGATGCTGATAAAACAATCGTGCACCAATCAACAGCTTCAGATACAAAAGTTGATGCTTCTAAACTTACTGCAAATGTTGCATCTCCAGTAGATACTAATAAAGGACCAGTAATCACAGCTGAAGTTTCAGGGATAGCAGAAAAAAATGTTGTTGTTATCGCATTTACAGTTGACGGATTTAAAGAAAGCACTGTAACTTTAACAGTTGCAAAAGCTGGTACACCATCAGCTAAAAAAGATTTATCTAAAGTGGTTGCAACAAAAGCACTTGGTGAAATTACAGAAGAATCAGCAACTACATTACCATCTGCTGAACATTTAGCAACAGCTCTTAATGAAAAAAATTCTGGTCTTGGAATAACAAAAGATGACTTTGATATAGCGACAGATCCTGCACAATCTACCACAACTGCTACTATTACTGCAAAAGGTAATAATTTCACTGGAACAGTTGCTGTTACTTATACAGTAAAAGCTGGTAGTACACCATCAGCTAAAAAAGATTTATCTAAAGTGGTTGCAACAAAAGCACTTGGTGAAATTACAGAAGAATCAGCAACTACATTACCATCTGCTGAACATTTAGCAACAGCTCTTAATGCAAAAAATTCTGGTCTTGGAATAACAAAAGATGACTTTGATATAGCTAAAACTCCTGCACAATCTGCAACAGGTGCTACTATTACTGCAAAAGGTAATAATTTCACTGGAACAGTTGCTGTTACATATACAGTAAAAGTAGGTTAAGTATTTAACAATATTTATTATTAATTAAGTTTTCTTTTTTTAAAAGAATAACTCAAATTTTTAAAAACCATTCATATTTTGAATGGTTTTTTATTATTAATAAAAGATATAGTAATTCTAGTTAATTACAAATATTCTATAATTAAATAGCCACTAATAATATTATATACCGATGCAACATATTTAGTTTTGAGTAGAAAAACTGTATATGTCAACTGTTATTGATGCTGGAACAAACGAAATTATTAATTTTAGAATTAGTAAAAAAAATACAAGCAATTGGTAATTTTCAAAATTGAAACTTATGGTAAAAAGACTAAATAAATAAAAAATGATCAAAGCAAAATTGTCACACACTCTGATCATCGCGTAATATATTCCACAAAAATATCAAAATTTGTGTAATAAATACATTTAATCCATCACAAAGTTGCTATATTAGTTGTAAAATAATGTTGTAATTGCAATTTTTCATTCAATATTAAAAAAAACACAATCAATAATAATAATTACAAAACTTTATATCAATGCACAATAGATGTCGTTAATTGCTGTTGCTGATACAATAATAAAAAAAGTCTAAATTTTTCTAAAAAACATATTAACCACTATCTAGAAATTTTTTAGTAAGATTTTTTTTTTTTTTTTGTTAAATTTCCAAAATTTAATCTTTTTTTGATTTAAAGAGGTATTATCTAATTAGACATAGTTTGAGTAACTTCTTATAACCTCACTAAACTTCTTGAAAAAATGTCCCAATCAAACTTCATTCTAAACATCTTATTAACAAGAATTAAGTTAATTTATACAAAAAATAGTAATAAGAAGAAAGAAGAAGAGGTATTTAGGCTATGTCTGGGTGATTAGTAAATTTAATCTTTAAAAAACATTAACTGAAATAAAGTTGTAATAAGAAGGTCTAGCAAATAAAAATTAGTTTATAATACGATAATTTCACTTGAACTTTATGAATGAAAACAAAAACAAAAGAAATTGTGAAAATAAATTTTTAAATATAAAGAAGTAAAAAATTTATGGAATTAACTTTAAGTCAAACATTTTAAATGTTTGATTTGAATAATTGGATAAGATAATTGCAATTACGCTTTATACAGATTTTTTTGATAAAAATTGGGTTTAGGATTAAGAGCTTACAATATACTAATCGTTGTATTAGAAACAAAAGCGCTAAGTTTGTAAAAGGGCGATAAACTTAAATTTGATAAATCAACAGAATTAATTAATAAATTTGAATAAAGCTCTGAAAAGGTACAAAAAACTTTTGAATATTTAATCAATAAACAAATTTGTATGCCAAAAATCAATATTTAACAGAAGAAGATTATCTTATGTATTTACTTCTTCGAATAAGAGCTAAAAATAATTATATTGATTATGCCTTTATTTGTTTTGAAAAAGATTATCTAGATATGTTTGGAGATAACCATTTCTATGACTTTATAATGAAAATGAAAACAAAAGAAGATTTTGTTAATAATGGCCAAGAATGAAAAGATACATATCAAGTTGATTGAGAATTTGCAAAAAAGGAATTTGATTATGATCATTGATTTAAAAATACAATCTATAAAAGAGACTTAATCAAGAAACAATTTGAATATGATCAATGAGTAAGAATATTGAATGAAGAAGTCAAGGAATGACAACCTGGGATTTTAAAAGAGGTTGAACAGTAGTTAGTTGTATAAAAAAGAAAATGAGCTAAGAAATTGCAAGATGAGCAATATTGACTTGACAATTATAATGAGAACAAAATGAAAGAAAATTAGATTTTATAAATAATATCAATGATGCTAAAAATAAGAAATTTGTTATTGCAAATAAAATGGCAAAAGTACGAGAGAAAGTTTAGGTAGGTAAAAAATATGAAAAAATTTTATATAGGCAATTTTAGAAATATATTTGAGGAAATAGAAATAGATATGGAAGAAGAAAATTCATTGGTATTTATTGGCCCAAATGGAATTGGTAAGACAAATATATTAGAAGCGATTGATTGATTTGTGGAGGAAATAAATCATAAGGATAAAATTTATGAAAATGTAACAACAAAAAGCATTGATAATACTTTAAATATTCTTGGTGAAAACGATCGAACATATGTTACATTTGTATCTGATATTAATAATGATATGATAAAAGATATAAATAATGTTATAGATTCAAATAAAGAATGCAGTATTAAATTTAAATTAAGTAATGATCACTTAATGGATTATAAAATTATAATTGAAAGAAGTTCCAAATCATCAAGTGGATTATATTATAATAAAAACTTCAAAGATAAAAATAATATTGAAAATAAAAATATATTAAGATATTGTATTGACAAAATAATATCTGAATTTGTTGAAAATCACAATAAGGCCGGTATCTCATTGAATGATTTTTTTAATAAGGATACAGATGGATTATATGTTACATTAAATAATAAAATTGATGATTATGAAAATTATATTTCTAATGTTAAGGCTGTTGAATTGTATAATAACAAAGTAAGAGAAAATGAAAACATTAATGTTGAATTGAAAACTAAACCAAAAAAGCCATATGAAGAAATTAAATACACTGAATTGATGCGCGTTAAAAAGTTAATAGGTGATGTAGAATTAATATTTAATATTAATAACTTGATCGCCATTGATTATGTGGTAAATGCAAGTAATGAAAATAATACAGCTTATAAATATTCTATTGGGAGGCTAAAGAATTCTAATATATCATATTTTTTGAATGGTTTTTTTAACTTTTCAGGTTATTTAGATGAGTTAGAGATAGCAGACAAAAGTGGCACCGATGATAATTCCATGGGAACCATAAAGACTATAGTTGATAAACTGTCCAAAGATACACAGGAAGCCATATCAAAATTGTTTGATAAATTTGATATATCAATGAAGCCTGATTTTGACTATATAAACAATCAGTTACTTATATCTGTAAAAAATAAGCATGATTTCAATATCGGTGTCACAAAAACTGAATTAAACAGTTCTGGGTACAAAGCTTTTTTTGAAATTATGTTAAGAATTAAAAGTATACTTCAGAAAGCAGAGCACAATAATAAGAAGTATTTATTATATTTATTATTGGCGGATGAACCTGAAAAAAATTTACATATAAAACTTCAAATTCAATTGAGAAAATTTATTTTAGATAATATAAAAGAAATCCCAAATATATATTTTCTATATGCAACACATTCACCATACTTTATCGACCCTTATAATTCATTGGTATTTACATGTTCAGCAATTGATGCAGGAAAATCCTCAGGTTCACTAGTTGTTGACCCAATTCCTAAAGAAAATTTTAGTGATAATAATTATTTAATATCTAAGAAAATTTTAACATTATTAGAGGCTTGTGGCGTTATTAATAATTATAGTAAAAATGAAATATTAAGTATTGATGATGCATGTAGGAATAGTGCTTATTATCAAGAAAAATTAATTTTAATTGATGAGGAAATTGCAAATAAACAGAATTCTGACTATGATCATAAAAAGACATATATGGATATTATAAAAGAAAATATAGATAAATATTGTGATGAATATCATATCAGAACTTTTAAAAAAAAGGATGATATACTTAAAGTTTATAAAAAAGAAGAATATATCATTATAGAAATTGAAGAATTTATTAAACATATAAGCTTTATTAACTCTATAAAGAAATCAAAAGAGAATTTTCTTCCCATTGTTATTTTTAATAAATAATTTTTCTTATTATTTTTAATAAATTTTAAAATATAGAATGAGTGACAGCATAAGGGAAGCTAAGTGTACTGGAGGATAAAACCTCCAGTTTTTTATAAAGGAGAAAATAATGAAAAATAAGCATTATGATAAAAATATTAAAAAAAATTGTGGTAGAAAGATTTAAAAATGGTGAAAGTGCAAAAATGTTAGCAGATGAACTAAATATATATTCTGGTCCTCAGCTGGTATATATTTGAGCAAAGAAGGAAAAATTTTGTTATCCTAAAGATAAGGTAAATTGTAAGGAGAATAAAATTATGGCAAAAAAATTAAAAGATGTTCTTGATCAAAAACAATTAAAATTAAAGAATAAAGAATAAAGAATAAAGAAATAAAAGAATTAAAAAAGGAAAATGAAAGACTAAAAAAACAAGCAGACAAAGCGTGACTAGATAACTTATTATTAAAAGGGAAATATGAAGTATTGGAAAAGTCCATGCCTTCTTGCACAACCACAGTGATGATGAATTTGATGAGGATGAGTAAGAAGGATAAAATTAACATACAAAAATCAAAAATTTATAAACATTACTCATGTTCACAAATATATTTATATGTAGCAAATTTTAATTTAAACACAAATTATTTAATTAAATACTTCAATATTAGTAGAACAACATACTACAGATTTAAATCAAAATTTAATCTTCTTTCCCCTTTAGATATATTTAAGAATAATCTTCCAATTCCAGCATTACCATTATATTTTAGTAAGAAATATTTACGAGCAAAGATTTATTTTAACGAATTTATTAGAAAATATAAGGATTTTTGTATTAGTTATAGTGGTATTTCTAATTGAATTAAGGTTTATAAACAAGAAAATGTTTCTATTAAAATGATTAGAAAAATTGCCAATGAAAACCCAAATGTTTTTAAAACTGCATTAAGAAAAAGAAAGAAACATAATTTATCAAAAAAACATAACAAATTTGTTAATGATGATTTAGTAAAAACAAATTATAAAACACCAAATGTAATTGGTGTTGATGGAACAAACATGAAGATTTTCTTAGAAGATAAAAACTCATATAAAAAATTAAATTGTAATCTTACACCTTTTCTTTAAAAGAGATAAAATTTTAATATTTAAAATAAATTTATACTATAATAAAATAGGTGCAATTATTTTAAGGAGTTTTTAAATGTCAACTAAACAAATAATAAATGAATTTTATTCTGCTTTTAAAAAAGGAGATTATCAAAAAATGAATAGTCTTTATGGAGAAGATATTATCTTTAATGATAGTATCTTTAAAGATTTAGATTATCTTCAAGTAACATCAATGTGAGAGATGCTTTTATCTAAAAAAGAAGAATCAAAATTTTCAATTGAATATGAAGTATTACTTGATCATAATGATGAATATTATGTTATGTGAAGTGCACATTATCTATTTGGACCTAAACGTAGAAAAGTTTCAAATATTGTTAAAAGCGAAATGGTTATTAAAGATAAAAAAATAGCTCTTCATACAGATGTCTTTGATTTTTATAAATGATCTAAACAAGCAATTGGAATTGCATCAATTTTATTTGGCAAAAGAAAATTTTTTCACAATAAAATTTGCAGTGTTGCAAATAAAAATTTAATGAATTATATATCTAATAAAGACCATAAGTAACCTTAAAAGGAGAAAAATTTGGTTAACTTTTTAAAAGGGAGATAAACAGGTAATTTTTCCTTTTTTTGTTTATAAAATATATTCGTAATAAAGTTTTAAATATTTGTAAAAATTGAGCAAATTGCTGGGTTTTTAAATGATAAATAGAAAAAAAGATATACCTGATTCAACCGTTGATATAATAAATACTATTAACAATCAAAAATATACATTTTATTATAACTCATTTTTCGGTGGTGATGCTAGTAATGGTAATATACTTCCAGAGGATATTGGTCCATGTGATGCTTTTATAAGTAAAAATGCATCTAATCGTGCTATCCAAGTAGGTAATGATTGAAATTCTTTACTTGAAAATTTGGAATTTGGTGATGGATATAGTTTTACTGGGTCTAATTTAATAGAGTTTAAAAATCAGAATACTGTTTTTAAAACAAACATTACATTTGATGGAGATTTAGACGCTTCTTGTCAATCGATAATTAAATTTGAAAGCGGTATTTTGTATAATGGGACTGTTGAATTTAAAGGAAATGTTAACTTTAAACCACTCTCTTCTAGCAAAAATACTGGATGTGCGGTTATTAACAATATTTCCTCTGAATATAATGAAAAAAACTATTCAGCAGTTACACCTTTAAATAAAGTTATTTTTGATAAAAATGGCAATATAACAGCAAAACAAGATTATACCTCATCAAAACCAATTGGTCTATTGGCAATGGGCAGAAATTCATATATTGGCGATGTTGAGGTTAAAGGTGACTTAACAATCAATGTCAATGATCTAAATCATGTTATAGTTGCTGCTGGTGTTGTTATTGGTGACAATAATGACACTAAAAATGGTACAGAAAGTTTTGGTAATATTGATATAGATGGAAAAACAAGTATAATTTATGGTTCTAAAGCACAAAGATCATCGATAATATGAGACAAAAACTCTTTATATGCACCAAATTCTACAATAACATTACACGATGTTAATATTAGTGGTGATTCAGAATTTAATTTTATTTTTGAGGATGGTAACTCATCAATTTGGTCAAATAGTATTGGTTTAAAAAATCTAGATATAAAAGGGGATGTTACTGATAAATCAGACTTTGAAAGCAAAGCAATTTATTGAAGAACTAATATAACCAATATTATCAACCTTTCAGTTACTTATAATAAAAAATCAGCAAAAATTCAATATCAACTACCTTCATCTACATTTAACTATGTCCCATTGGGATAAATATTATTTTTAATATATTTATAAAGTCTAATAAAGAATATTTTATTTTAGATAAAAAGCCAAATTTAATTAGATTTAAAAAAATCTGGGTTATTAAAAAATAAGTAAAATGTTGTTAAAATTTTAACCCAAAATTTATTATTTATAGTATTTTTTTAGAGTAAATAATCAAATGATTAGATTTTATGATGTTAAAGAATAAATTGTGCTAAATTTATTTATAATGTGGTAGATATTGAAATAATTACCTCAAAAAAATTACATTTATATAAAAATTTTAATATTGACCAGTATTCATAATTAAAATATGATATAATAATATTGTCCTTAGGGATATTTGATTAATTGTTTAATCTTTTGTTTGCATGAGTGTTTAAAACCCGCTTTATAAATTAATATTTCCGATCTCATGCAATTCATAGCGGGTGGGAATATTTTTTTATTTAAAGGATAAAAAGAAGCGAATTATGACAAAAATTATTGCAATTGTAGGTCCAACGGCTAGTGGTAAAACAAAGTTATCAATTGAAATTGCAAAAAGGTATAACGGTCAATGTGTTAATTTTGATTCCACACAATTATTTTCTGGAACAGATATTGCAACTAACAAAATAACCGATAGCGAAAAAGATGGCATAGTCCACCACATGCTATCTGTTAAAAAAGTTAATCAAACAATTGACGTGGTTGAATATCGCAACATAACAAGAGAAATAATTAATAAACTTTTAAATAAAAAAATATCCCCAATACTTGTTGGTGGAACCGGATATTATCTTTTGGGTGTAGTTAAAAACTACACATTTTTTGGTTGTAAAAGAAAAGAAGATATTTCAAAACAATTTTCAAAGTTAAACCAAAAAGAAGTTAACGAACTTCTTTTCGAAGATCTTTTAATAAAAGGAACTGATAATAAAAGAATCTTGCGAAAATACCAACTAAAACAAGAAGTAGATATGTCAAAAATTAACTTTCAACAAGAAGAAGAGTACATTTATAAAAACCTTGTTATCATTGGTTTAAATCCAGATAGAGAAAAACTTTATCAAAGAATAAATGATAGGGTTTTAGAACTAGTAAAAATTGGTCTATTTGACGAAATAAAAAAAGCATATCTTGATAATGATAAAAATAAAGATGCTCAAGCATTAAAATGTATTGGGGGAAAAGAAATTATTGCTTATTTGAATAATCAACTAAGTTATGAAGATGCTATCACTGCGATGCAAAAAAATAATCGAAATTATGCAAAGAGACAAATAACATATTTTAAAAATAAATTCCAAGATAAAATAAAATGATTCAATCACCAATTTTTAGATATTGATAGGGTATATGCAGATATTTTCTCTTATATTGATTCATTAGATTAGTCTACCTCTTAATCAATTTTTTCATTTTCTATTATCTGATAAGTGAATAAATGGTATAATAATAAAAGTGGGAGTTAATCTTGTGATAAGTAATTCTGGTGTATTATTAATTGATAAAGAAATGGGTTTAACAAGTCACGATGTACTTGTAAAATTGAAAAAAAAATTTAATTTAAAGAAAATAGGGCATGCAGGGACTTTGGACCCAATTGCAACCGGCTTATTAGTTGTGCTTATAAATCAAGCAACTAAAATTTCTGATTTTCTTTTAAACGAACAAAAAGAATACATATTTAAAATGAAATTTTTCCTTGAAACAGATTCTTTAGATATTAGTGGGAAAATACTAAAAGAAGAAGTACCATATAAATTATCTAAAAAAAATGTTGCTTCTGTAATTGAAAAATTTAATGGCTATATATATGAACAAGAACCACCTGTTTTTAGTGCAATTAAAGTTAAAGGTAAAAAGTTGTTAAATCATGTTTTAGATAACACAATTGAAACAATTGAAATAAAAAAAAGAACTGTTGAAATTGATAAATTAGAATTAATTAAGTATTATAAAAAAACAAATGAAATAGAACTTAGAGTTTTATGTTCAAAAGGGGCTTATGTTAGATCTCTTTGCCGAGATATTGCTTTTGATTTAGGGACAATTGCAACAGTTAGTCAATTAAGAAGAATAAAATCTGGTGTATTTTCAATAAATGATGCTAAAACCATTGCAGATGTAAAAGAAACTGACCTTATTAGTCTCTATTCTACGATTGAGATGAATAATTATGCACTTTTACAGTATGCAAATGAAAGAGATATTATTCATGGGAAAAGAATTAAATTAATTAACATTAAAGAAGATCTAGTCTTTATTATTAATAAAAACCACGATGTTTTGGCAATTTATGAACGAGTTGTTCGAGATACTTATGAATGTAAAAGGGGTTTTATTAATGATTAATAAAAAAATACCCCACTTTAACAATGATACTATTTCTAAAAATGGTGCCATTGTTTGTATTGGTTTTTTTGATTTAGTCCATAAAAGTCATGAAAAGATATTTACAGAAACAATAAATTTAGCTAAAAAAAACAATAAAAAATCAATATGTTTTACTTTTGATTTAAAACCAATTGACTATATTAAAAAAGAATATAATAATTGTTGAGATGGAGAATTTAAAGTTGCTTTTATTAAAAAAGAATTTGATTTTGATGAGGTAGTTTTATTTAAATGTTCACCAGATTTTATCAAAACCACCGCTGTTCAATTCATAGATATTTTAAAAAAAAGATATAATGTTGAAGGTGTAGTTTGTGGGAGTGATTTTAAATTTGGCTATGAAAATCAAGGCAAAGTATCTGATTTGGTTGAAAATTTTAAATATGTCTTAATTGTTGATCGAATCAATGAATTATCAACAACATCAATTAAAAAACTACTTTTTGAGGGAAAAATTGACACTGTTAATAAGTCACTTGAAAAAAATATAGCTTTTCCTCTCTTGCTAGAAAATAATAAATTAAAAATAAAGACAAATTTCCTTCTAAGAAATGGGTTTTATTTAGTATCTTTTAATGATGATGATGATGAGAAAATTGAGATTAATTTGGTCGATAACTACATCATAACTGAAAAAATATCCAACAAAAATATAATATATTTACATAAAAAATATTAATTTATGATATTATAAGAATGTATAAAATTTTTGCTTTGTTTAAATTAGTCCCAATTTTTTACATTGCATTGATATCTTTAATAATCTAATTATTAAAGATTTTATATATAGAGAGAGGGAAAAAGTGGTTAATAAGGAAAGAAAAATTGAATTAATTTCCAAGTTTGGTAAAAGCAAAACAGATAGCGGTAAAGCCGAAGTCCAAATTGCGATTATAACTGAAGATATTAATAATTTAACTGCACACTTAGCGATTCATAAGAAAGATATCATTTGTCGTCGTAGCCTTTTAATGAAGGTTTCTAAAAGAAGACATTTACTATCATTCTTATTAAAGAATGATGTTGAGAGATATAAGAAAATAATTGCAGAATTAAATCTAAGAAAATAAATTTTATTATAATAGGATAAATAAAGCATTATTATTGTAATTTTTATAAAAATAATCTATAATTGTAATAAGAAAGCATATCAAAAAGCTGGATAAGCTGTATATACTTTTCAAATATATATTATTGACAAAAATTGCATATTAAGCATTTTATGGTGTATAAATATATAAAGCTCAAAAAACAAAGGAGAGTAATAAAAATGGCTCAAAAAGTTCAAAATACAAAGGTTAAAAAAAATCCAAATGGAACAGAAAAACCAGATAAAATTGATGGAGGAATGTTAGTAAACATTTCTTCAACCCAAGAAAAATTTCTTTGAGATAAAGCGGAACCAATTTCATCTGCAAATCAAACAATTTGAAGAAAGGATGTTGCTGGTGCAATAATCAAAAACTCAGAACAAGGATTAAAATCTGAATTTGGTTGACAATTTACTTTAATTGACCCCGAAGGTCCAAACAATGATGTAAATAATGTTTGTGCAATGCATTGAAAAAATGCAGAAGTTTTACGTAAACACAATCAGCCATGAATAGCAACAGTAACTGGTAGCACTAATGCTAAAGAGATGTATAACTATTTAAAGGAATCTCGTGTTCCTGGTGATCAGTTATCAAAACTAAGAAAAACTGTTTTGTTCCAATCGTCTCGTGTTTATCCTAAAAAAATTAATACATTTATTAGAAAAGACCCTAAATAATTTATTTAATCAATCACAGAAAAGGAGTTAACTCCTTTTTTTAATTTTATAAAAGATAATATGAATTTTAGTTGGCAATAGATAATTATGCTATAATATTTATGTAATTGGATATGAGTTGTTTAATTTTAAAACACCCATTAAAAAATAAATAAATAATTCAATATATTAATATTATTTTGTTTATTTTATAATCTATATACTAGTGTAGATATACATTTTTTCTGAGTTAAGGTTGAGTAAACATCAATGACAAAAAAGACAGTTCATAAATGGTTATAAAATTACTCGTTATAGTTATTATTTTTACAAAAAGACAGGAGAAATAATATGTTTGAAATAAGTGATACATCCTTTACAAAGGTTATTAATAACAAAGTTGATTTAATGGATTCATCATTTTCTTTTTGTGGATGTTGTTTTTATGGGTTTTGCTCTGCTTATTGTCCATCAACTATAAATACAATATTACAGGGTGGCAATATTAATAATAATTCTAACACTTTTGATAAAATTTATTCCAAGGTTAACAATAAAATATCAATAACAAATATTAACAATAATAAAATAGTTTTTATTCCTTCATATGTTCAAAAATATAACAATTTTAATAAAAAAATATTAAGTAGTTTTGTTCACCCATTAGCCTAAAATGATAAAAATTAAAGATTTGAATTATGATGTTAACACAAATTTAAAAATAAAAATTGATAATTTTGTGTTTGAGGATGGAAATGTTTATGGGATTATTGGTAATAATGGTGCAGGTAAATCAACGTTTATTGATTTAATTTTAGGATTTCATAAAAATAAAACAAAAGATAATTTTCTATTTACTAGAAATTATATAAAGGGTTGTATTTTTTAAGAAAGTGGTTTTGATTATTCAATTAAGGTTGACCTAATTGTTAATCTTTATAATTCAATTTTAAATAAAACAAAACTTTCAAAAGATGAACTTGATAAGTTATGAATTGAATTTAAGTTAAGTGATAAAAGGAATAAAAAATTTTATCAGCTATCTGCTGGAGAACGTCAAAAGTTAAAAATATTAATTTGTTTTTTAAATAATCCAGATTTAGTATTTGTTGATGAAATTACAACATCTTTAGATTATTTAACATCAATGGAAGTTTTAAGTTATTTAGAAAATTATTTTAATAAAGAAAAACTGTGTATATTTGTTTCACATAGCCCAAAAGAACTAAGAGAGGTTTGTAATAAAGTTTTGATATTTAAACACGGTACTATTAGCAAAATTCTGTACCAACCGAAAATATATTCTGAGAATGATTTTGAGGAAATGATAAAGGGGTATCTTGAAAATGATTAAGGCTGTTTTAAAGTTTGAAATGATTAGGTTTTTTAAGCAACCAATAAATATTATTTTTAGTATAATAATGCCTATTTTGCTTCTGGTCCTAATGAATTCTCTGACACAAAAATATGTGAAAGATTATAATATTGCTGACTACTATTTGCCAATGTTTATGATTATCTTATCAATTATATTTGTTCTTACCACAATTCCTATGCCCTGAATTGTTGGGAGATTATACAAAGAATTTAAGTTAATATGTATTTCTAGATTGGGAATCAAAAAATACATATTATTGTTGTTTGCATTTAACCTAATATTATTTTTCAGTGAAGGATTTATTTTATTTATAATATCGCTTATATTTTTTAAATTAAATATTACATTTTTATCAATTTTAGATATTTTTATTGTTCCTTTTATATCATTTTGTTGTTGCTTTTCAATAGCAATGGTTATTCCCAATTTCTCTAAAACAATTAAAGGTACTATGTCAATGTCAATGCTCGTTTTGTATGTCATTATGCTTATAAGTGGTGTTACAATTCCTATTTTTGTTTTTCCAGATTGGTGAAAATATATTCAAATTATTATCCCAATTGGGGGATGTGCTAAAGTATCGTACGATCTTTTAACAAATTCTGCAAACTACTTTGATATTTTATATATTTCAATCCAACTTTTATATATAAGTGTATTTACAGTATTGTTTGTTAAAAAACTTTATGCACAAATTTAGATCCTAATCAATCTTGTTAATGTTGTAATTTTACATATATTTAAAAAAACTTTATAAGTAATCTTATAAAAAAATTCAATTTATGAATAAATTTATTATAATTTCATTCTGCAATAGATATAATTATAGTGTAAATGAGATAATATTATAAAAATAATATCAATTTTATTATCAACTATTGATGTGCAAGTTTTAGTCTGGAAATAAATTGCTTAATATTAATTTAAAATAATAATAATTTTTACTTTAATTAATTAAATACCTTATATAATTTTTTGTAGAGATTTTATTAGTGACAATATTTATATATTCAAGTTAGATTTTTTAATTATAGAGAGAAAAGATATGATTGAAATTAAAAAAATAACAAAAATTTATGATAGAAAAAATGTAAACTCTGGAATAAATTTAAATCTCGAACCGGGTGATTTTTTGGCAATAGTTGGACCAAATGGTGCTGGAAAAACAACGTTAATTCGTCAATTAATGGGGTTAGTCAAACCAGATTCTGGTAATATTGTTATTGATGGAATTGACTCTTGAAGAAATACTCATAAAATTTTACAAACAACAGCTTATCTTCAAGGTGAAACATATTTTTATGATCATCTAAAAGTATCTGACCATTTTGATTTTTTTACAAAAGCAAATAAATTAATAGATTTATCATATTTATCAGATTTAGTTGATTATTTTGAATTAGATACATCTAAAAAAATAAAAGATCTTTCAAAAGGAAACAAGCAAAAAGTTGCTATTATTACAACTTTAATGACAAAACCAAAATATATTATTCTCGATGAACCAACTTCTGGTCTTGACCCGATTATGCAAGAAAAATTTTATAACGCAGTTAATGAAGCAAAAACAGAAGAAACAATAATTATTTATTGTACACATATTATTAGTGAAATTGCAAAAATTTGCAATAAAATTGCATTTCTAAAAAACGGAAAAATTATTAAAGAGGAAAATATTCAAGGATTAAATTCTGAACAATTAGAAGAAATGTTTAAATCTCTTTATTCAGTTGGAAAGATCGGTGTTCATCGTGAAGCATAACAATAGCGGATTTAGCATTTGATATGGGATATGCAAGACATTTAAGCTTAATAAAAATTTAATAATATTTTATGGACTTTTATGAGCGATTATAATTATTCTTATATTTACAATAGTTATTCTTGTTCAAACAAATGATATAGGTATTTTTGTATTTAATGTTACAGGACTTGAAGTGAGTAATTCTAGTGGAAATATTTCCACATTATCACCTTTTTCTCTTAGCAATACTATTGGTAGAATTTTGTTGTATGGTTTTGGAATTATTATTTTTTCAATATTTTCTTTTTCGCTACTTAATAAAATTTTATATTCAGAAATTAAAAATAATAGAATAACAATATGATTTTCTTCCAATTTATCAAGAAGTAAAATATTTATTATTAAGTTTTTAAGTGTTATTATTATTGATCTTTTATACTTGTTTATATTATCTATTATTTGTTGCATTTTTCTTCCTTTTTCAAAAAAATTTAATTATATTTATCTATTTAAAATATTTTTTCAAGAATTAAATATGCTTTGAGTTGTTTTTTTTGTTATGACTATTTTTACTGCATTATTTTTTCTTAAAGAAAATAAAACAACTGTTAATTGCTTATTTGCAACTTTTATTGTTTTTTACTTTCTTATCTATATTTTTCACATCTTGCATCTTACAAATTATGATGGTGGGCAAATTAACAATAATGATACAAATAATGACTCTTTTGGTGTAAAGATTGGAAATATTTTAGAAAAAATTGATTTTTCAAGCTTGGTATTTGATTTATTTCAACAAAATCCATATTCCAAAGAAGTTGTGCAATCTGATTTTTCTAAAAAAAGTACTATTTGGGCATACTATTTTAAAAAAACAAACATGCTAAATTTAGCAATTTCATTCTTTTTGGTAAATAGTTTAAGCTCTTGTCTATTTTATTATAGTTTTAGACGATTTAATACTCGTGATTTTAATATTTAGATTTTTCTATATTATAATCAAAAAAAGGAGTGATGTATTTGAAAAATATTAGAAACATTTTCTTTATTTGTAAACATTCGTTTTTGTCTTGTCAAAAGATAATATATTTTTTTACAGGATCATGATTTATTTTAGTTATTTTCATATTATTGCTTAGAAATATTTCCGAAATTGGATTTCCAGCAGAACAAAAGACATATTGGTATAATTGGTTTAATTTTATGTCAAAATCTAATTCAAATAAAAAAGGTTTTATTGGTTCTAGTTATTATTTGAATAATATTATTTATAACACACCGGGATTAGTTTTTTATGGATTGATATCTTTTACTTTGTTATTTTTAATTGTTATCTTGGATATTGAAACGGGGAGAATAAATTATTTCTTATCCTTAAAAATGTCTAGAAGAACTATAATTATGGCAAAAGTTTTTACAATAATTATTATTAACATAATTATTATGATTTTTCAATTTATTTTAGTAGTAGTAGTTTTAAAGATTGCTTCTGATAATTTTCTTGCAAGAAATATTTATAGAATATTCCTATCTTCTTTAAATATGTTATTCATTGTTATTTTTGTAAATATGTTGTTGTTGGGAATTTATTTTATAAATTCAAAAAAATTAAATATTATAATTTTTGGAACTTCAATATTTTTAACCATCTTCTTTATTTATATACTTAATGAAATAGTAATAATTCTAAATATTGAGAATAATAAGCTTGATTTTTTACAAAAAATTGATCTTGATGGTTATATGTTTTTGCCAGCAAAATGTGATTTTACAATTGAACATGCAAAAAAACAAAATAACTATATTTTGTTTGCCTTTATGAGGATAGATTATTTAAAATTCTGATTATCATCTTCCATATTTTTTGGCTTAGGTCTTGGATTATTTGGTTTTTGTATATACAAATTTAATAATTTAAATTTCAATATTTAAAAAAATTATGTTTTAAATAGATATTTTTTTATTAAAATATTAAAGATATTTAGTGATAAAATGACGTTAAGGTGATTTTTTATCCTTAAATCAATCTAAATTATATTAAAAAAGTAGTAATAATATAAAAAATAATGTATAATAATCTTGTCTATTGTAATAACATAGGAGGTTATATAATATGTGAGATGAAATATCGCTAAAGTTTCAAAAATACGTTGAAACTGGTGAATTTAATGGTGATCAACTATCAGAAATTATGGAAGGTCTTAAAGAGGGTGTAGAAATAATTGTTTTTGCAGACCCTATTTATTCTGCTGGTCAAATGCATGAAATAAGATTGGGTCTTCAAAACGGAATCTCAACACTTATTTATAGTGATAAGAAATATAATGAGGGTCAAATGAGAGAATTAAGATTGAGTTTAGAGGATAATCTAGACCCTGTTGAAGTTCGTTCAATTGCAACAACTAAATATACTTGAGAACAAATGAAAGAAATACGTGAATGTTATAAAGAAAGAATATCTTTAAATGATATGCGTATTATTATGAACCCAGAATTTTCTTGAGAACAAATGAAAACTCTTAGATTAATATGTAAAAATAGTATGGTAACAAATAATGTGTTTAAAAATATTGCAAATCCAAAATATGATGCAAATAAAATGATGAATTTTGCTAAATATTTTAAATACGGGTATGATTTAACAGTATATTGTGACCCATCATATTCAATCGAAGAAATTGAGTTTTTCTTTGAGTGTTTAGAACATGGTTTACAAAGCGAAGACATTAAAGCTTTATTATCTAAAGCTTTAAGTCATGAAAGAAGACAAAGAATTTATGAGGCATATTTGGTTATGGGGGATAAATATGCTTTTATTGGTTGTAATCCAGAGTATGATGATGAGCAAGTTGATGAAATTTACTTTATGTTAAAAGAAAAAGAAAAAATATTGTATGAATTTAAAAATATTTGATCAAATGATAATGAAAATAGACTTTTAAACTTGTTAAAAACAAATAAAAAAGGTGGAACATCAAAATTATATCAACTTAACAAAACTAATAATTTAGAGTTAACTGATGGAGACCCAATTAAATGAAATATTACTAAGATAAAACAATGAAAACAAAAATTATCTAAAATATTTAAAGATGTTGAAAAAAATTATATTATAAAACCAGATAGAGCTTAGTTTGTGTTTTTATAAATAAAGAGAGATTAACATAAAAAAAACCTTAATATGGTTTTTTTTATGTTAAAAGAAACCATTGCTATAGTATAATCGTGTTTTATAGAGTAATTTTATTAAAAATATGATATAATATATTAAATGGTGTAAAAAGTGAAAAAATTCTTATCGATATTATCATCTATATCTATCTTACTTTCATTTGCAAATCAAACAGTTGCTTGTAATAACGGCAATCTAGGTGAGAACTATGGTTTTATAACTGGAATTGATGTTGTTACATATTCGGGTGAAGATATTAAAAGAGACAAAAATGTCATTGTCAAATCTGATTCAACAGAAACAGATTGTACTTCTTTAGTAACAAATGGAACCCAAGAAGAAATTGTTGTTGTTAAACTTACCGAAAGAATGAAGGTTTTTTGGTCACATAAAGATATGAATTCTTTAGCTTTTGTAGCTAATGATATTATTGATTATAGTAAATGAGATTTTTTGATGCCAAATGCAAACGATTTTTCAACAAACTCCTACCAATATTTATTGATTCCCATAACTCAGAATACAATTGATGGAGAATATATTGAAGTTATGGATCAGAATTTAAACTATTATACATTTGTATTAAATGTTAATGCAATAAATCAAACAGGGTCAATAAATGTAGACCTATCAGAGATCGCTTCTGAAAGCGATATCAATTATAGTTTACCAAAAGACATATCTGACCCAAATGTTGTCAAACGAGAGGTTTCTAAACTATTTCAACTAATGATGGCTGAGATAATTAAAAGTAGTCTCGCAATAAAACAAACAAATCAAAGTATTAGATTATTGGGACAATTAACAAATTCATTGTTACAAGTTAAGGAATATCAAGAACCAATAGTTAGTCAATTATTTACTTATTATTGGAGTACTGAAGAGGATCAATTGCAAAATATTGTTAGTAAAAAGGATGATAATCACAATTTTATCACCCATCCACCATTAGCTGCCGGAAAATATTTTATAGCAGCAGAATCTAATCAAGATGCTATTAAAAAAACACGTTTATTTGAAAATAAAATATCAAATATTGACAATTATACATTAAGAAATTATACAAAACTTATATTAAACATAACATAAAAATAGAAGGAATTTGTTGTGAAAGATATTCTCCTAATCACCAAAAAGCAAGAAGCTAATAAAAGTAGAACTAATAAGTTTTATTTTTTAACAATTTTTTCTGTTGTTTTTGGAAATTCTGTTGGTATTGCCATCTTCACTGAGAATCGAGAAGCATTATTAGCTTGTAGAAATCCTCTTGTTTTGATTATTGCCTATGCTTTTATTGGAATTACATGTCTATCATTATTATTGGTGTGTATTGAATTAATGTCATCAACTGAAAATAAATTTAATACAATTCCACATTGATTGCGTAATTTTTATGGAAGAAGAATGGGTTCGATTTCGGCGATATTTTATTCATTTATTTATATGCCAGCAATTATTTCAACCCTAGCATTAATGAGTTGGGGATTATTCTTCAATGTTATTGATGCGATTATGTTAAGGGATAATTGAATGCCAGATGATTGAAAAGCGGCTTTAATTTTTATATTAGCAGCAATTTCTATAATTACTTTAATTATCTTTAATGCCTATAGTTCAAAATATAAGGAGTTTGTAATTATTATTTTAAATTCATTTAAAATAATTCCCATAGTTTCAATTTTTGTTGTTTGTGGAATTGCATTTTTCACATCAAACACATATGATGGAACATATCACAATGAGGAATATAATAACAACAACGTGTTTACAATGATTTTTTCTACAAGTGGTATTGGAACAGATATTTGGTCTTTAAAATATATGGTCCTAGCGTTACCAATTGTTATGTTATCTTATGATGGATTCTTACATGGGGTTAGTGTTTCAAATGATAAAGAGTATTCAAAAATAGTGACAAAATCATCGATATTGGCTGTTATTTTAATGATAATTATCAATATTTGTGTAGCTTCTATGCTTTTGGGAGTGACAACTGATGCAAACTTAATTACATTATATGGTAGGGTATTTCCCCAATGGGCAACATATACAATTGGGATGTTGATTAGTTTTTGTGTTCTTGGTTCAATTATTGGTTTTGGTAGTTTTGGGTCAAATAACTATTACACAGCAACAGACCCTAATGTTGAAGGGGGACAAATCCTTGCAACAAAGTCTGGTTGACAATATAGCTATGAGAAAGCAGCGTGAAGACAATTGTTCTTTTATATGATCTTTCTAGTCTTTATTTTCTTTTGCTCATATCCATTTTTTAAAAAGTTTATTTCATATGATCAAAATGTTGTTACGAAGAGTTTTTTAACAGGTGATGCTGTTTCACAAATTCCGCTTCAGTTTTCAATTGTAGTTGCAACTTTCTCATTTCTTTTTTATACAAACCTAATATTTGCGCTGGTAATAAATCGGTTTACAAAAAAAAGAGATGTCAATAAAATTATTGGTATTGGTATTTTTGGAATTATTTTGGTTCCAGTATTGTGATCTGCATGTTTTTATTTGCTATATGATAATTTTTCCAACATCCGGTTTATTATCCAAATATCAACCAGTATTGATGATATGTCGAGTCTTTCAAAAGGGATAGTTGCAGCGTTTACGTTTTTACAAATAACAATTTGATTAACAGGATTTTTTTATAATGAATGACGTCTACGGAAAAACATGTTTAGAAAAATATTTGCCAATACCTAAAATAATTATTAACTAAAAAAATAACTAATTATATTGATAAAATATAAATGTTATTTTTTTTATGCTAATTTTCTTAAATAATAAAAGAAAAAAATTCTAATCATTTACATTTATATTTCTACTTGTCATTTTTTTAACTTTATTGGTGTAAATATCTAAAAAAATATTATCATTTGTAAGTTCATAACAGAATTTAGCTCAAACAATTCAAAGTCTATCTTGGTAATATATTTCATCAATAAAGTTATCCATATTTTTAGAATTTATAATATTTAGCTTTTTTAATGAGCTAATATAATTGTTTACATCTATTTGATTTTCTATAGATTCACATAAAAAACTTGCATAATCAAAAAGATAATTATTATTCATGGCATAATCATAATCTATAATATATATTTTTTTATCTTTATTGGAGACAAGGATGTTGTTTGGAACTAAATCATTATGAGAAAAAACTTTATTTTTTACTTTGGATAGTTTTTTTATAATTTTATCAAGATAGACAAGATTTATTGGTATATTTTTATCTAAAATTTTATTGTATAGATTGTAAAAAAAATCATGATAATTAAATGTTTTAACATCTTTTATATTTATTTTATGGAATGCTTGAATTATTCTTATCAGCGACTGGTAAAATGAAGTATTATTATGATTAAAATGTGAAAAATCTTCTATTCTTTTAAATCTTGAGACTAAAATATTTGATGTAAAATATACATTCTCAGTTTTTGCTAAAAATGAAAAATCATTTTTTTGTAAATATTTCAAAATTATATTCTCATTTTTTCGATCAAGATATTGGTCGTGAACTGGGTTACTTACTTTAATTATTGATTTATCTAATTTAAAAATATTATTTGTATAATGCATAAACTACCAATTGAAGTTACTATTAACAATTGTAATTGATTTTGAGAAAAGTTTTATTTGCTTATTTCTAAATTCTTCTAAATCTAATTCAAAGCTTTTTTTTCCTTTAGTAACTAATGACTTAAATTTTATAATTTCAGTATATAATTTTTTAATTTTATTTTCAATTTTAAATGTAAAATAACAACCAATTTGCATTAAACAAGATTGAAATAAGATTAAGAATAATAGAAAGACATATTCAGTACATTTAGACTCTATACAATTATTAACATATGATGTTGGGGTTAAATTTGTTATACTCGCAATATTTTTCTCAGATAATCAAACATTGTAAAAAGTTGTAACATTTTTTAACAGTTGTTCAGAATGATTCTTAAATGGTAATGAATCTTCTATAAATCCAAATTCATAAACCTCAGTAAAATCGATAGTTAATGATGCATTTGCTAACATTGAATTTTCGAATAAATTTTCAAACCCTTCGATTAAACTAATCAGTGAAAGTTCTAGTTTTGATATAATTGTTTTATCTGAATGAAAAACTGATTCAAAATCATAATTATCTTTATCCATTACATTAGTAAAAAATAAATTAATCATAGAGCTGTTTATTTTTATGTACTTATCTGAGAAATTCTTAGTATCCATACTTTTTATTCTACACAAAAAAAATCATTTTTTATTGTTTTTAGATTAAAATTAATAAAAAATGATTTTTTAGATATTTTATTAGAATGTATTTTTATTAACGACAATATTAAGTATTTTTAAAATATGCAAATTTAATCTATTTTTTAATTAATTTTCTATAATATAAATTATAATAGTAGTAATGAGTAAAATAAATATAGTTTTATATGAACCAGAAATTGCTGAAAATGTTGGTTCAACAATGAGAACATGTTTTTTAACAAATAGTAAGTTACATATTATTGAACCAACGGGTTTTATTTTTGATCACCGCTTTTTAGCTAGAAGTAGTGCAAACACACACAAACATTGTGAATATGAACTTTACGATGATTGGCAATCATTTTGTCAAAAGAATGAAAATGGAAAGTTTTTTTATTTAACCAGATATGGTAATAAGCCAATATCTGATTTTGATTTAAAAGAAGTCAAAGAAGATATATTCTTTATCTTTGGTAGAGAATCAACCGGTATTCCGAAAGACATTTTAATTGATAATATTGATAATTGTTTTAGAATTCCAATGGTAACAGAGGGAAGAAGTTTAAATATTTCTAACTGTGTAGCTATTGTTGTTTATGAGGGTTTAAGACAATATGACTATTTAGATTTGTGTAAATTTGAAACTCAAAAAGGTAAAGACTATTTAAAAAAATAAAAAGAGATTGGAAGTAACATTATGAAATTTAATGATTTTGGATTTAAAAAGTTTATTAATGATTGTTTACAATCTGAAAATATTACAACTCCAACCCCAATACAAGAAAAAGTAATTCCTTTATTTAAAAAAAATCACAGTATTATTGGAAAATCAAATACAGGCACTGGAAAGACGTTTGCTTTTCTTTTACCAATTTTAAATAATATAGATTATGATAAAAAAAACCAAATCCAGGCAACAATTATTGCACCTACTAGAGAACTTGCATATCAGATTTATCAGGTTTGTAAAAAATTTACTAAATATGAACCAAGAATAAATGCAAAACTATTCACAGGTGGTGATTCAATCGAAGACCAAAGAAGAAAACTTTTAATCGAACAACCAATGATTTGTATTTGTACACCCTCAAGAATGTCTACTTTGTACAATGAAAATACTTTAAAGATAACAACGAGCGATTATCTTGTTATTGATGAGTGTGATATGATTTTTGAGCTTGGATTTATTGATGATATTGATTTAATTGTTTCAAAAATAAAAGATGATGCTAAAAAATTAGTATTTTCTGCCACTATTTCAGAGGAGTGTCGAATTTTTTTAGAAAAATATTTTACCAATTGTCTTTATCTTGAAGTAAAAGAAAAATCAATAAATAATACCAATATAGAAAATATTTTAATTTGAACTAAAAATCGTGAAAATAAAGAAGTAATTCAAGCACTATTAAAAACTTTAAACCCATATATTTGTTTAATATTTGTAAATCATAAAAAAAATATTAACACTGTTAACAATTGGCTCCAAGAAATTGGTCTCCGTGCAGCGATTATTTCTGGAGATATTGAAGCTAATAAGCGATTAGTAATATTTAAAAAAATAAAAAATTTAGAATTTAAATATGTAATTTGTACAGATTTAGCAAGTAGGGGGGTTGATATTGAAGCAGTTAGCCATGTCATCTCAATTGACCTTCCCAATGATTTATCATATTATATCCACAGATGTGGAAGAACGGGCAGAGCAAACAATACAGGAATAAGTTACGTTCTTCAAAATTCAAAAAACCAAGCACAAGTAGAGGAGTTAAAAAAACAAGGCATTACTTTTACCAATTATCGTTTTGTTGATTCTCAATTAGTTCCAGTTGATACTAAAAAAATAAGACATTCTAAAAATAAAGTTTTTAAACCAAAGGACAATGAGATTTCTAGAATTCAAAATAAATATAAAAAACAAAAGGTCAAACCAGGTTACAAAACAAAGATTAATAAAGAAATTGAAGAATACAAGCTTAAAAAAAGACGTCAACATATTAAAGAGTCTATTGATAAAATTAAAAAAGATCGCTATAAAAAGCGTCGTGAAGATATTTTTGAAAAATAAACCAAAAAATGATATAATTAATCTTTAAATATGTGTATAATTAAATATGAATAGTAATTACATTAATTTATATAATAAAATAAAGGACATATAGATGAGTTTATCACAAAGAATTAAAGACTTAACAAAGGCAATTTCCTATCAAGTTTATGAAAAGGATGAAATATTCTTCTTAGCGATGTTGGCAATGTTAGCAGAAGAATCTATTTTTTTACTTGGTAGACCTGGTATAGCCAAATCTCTTGTTTCTCGTCGTTTAAAATTTGCAATCCGTGGTGGTATTAATTTTGAATATTTAATGTCAAGATTTTCTACCCCAGAAGAAATTTATGGACCAATTGATCTTCGAGAACTACGAGAAGGAAGATATGTAAGAAATGTTAGTGGATATTTACCAAGTGCGCATGTTGGGTTTTTAGATGAAATTTGAAAAGCTGGTCCAAGTATTCAGAATACACTACTAACAATTATTAATGAAAAATTATACAGAAATGGGGGAAAGGATATTCATGTTCCCTTGAAATTGTTAATTTCTGCATCTAACGAGCTTCCAGCTGAAGGTGAAGGTTTAGAGGCTTTGTATGACCGTTTTATTATTAGATATATTGGTCAAGGTTTAAAAAACCAGGATAATTTTGAACAACTGTTGGATGGAGAATCAGATCTTAATGTAGATGTAGACCCAGAGTTACAAATTACAATTGAAGAATTAGAAGCTTGAAAAAAGAAAGCTAAGAAAATATCTATATCAAGAACATGTTTTGATTTTATTCAATTTTTTAGGCAAAAATTAGAAAGAGAAACAAACGGCGAAGCATATATTTCTGACCGCCGTTGAAAGAAAATAGCTGGTTTGATGAAGACATCTGCTTTTTTTAATGACCGTAATGTTGTTGATTTGCCAGATTTATTTGTAATCCCTCATTGTATATGAGATAATGAAGAGCAAGCCGAAAAATATAATAAATATTTTATTGATGCATTTTTAGAACAATTTGGTCTAGAATGACGTCATGAGAAAAACAATCTTTTAAATCAATTAGATGATGTTAATGCTGAGATTGGTCAAATTGAGGCACAATTTTTAAGATTAACAGTATATACAAATCCATTTAAAGGTAAAATTCCCCCAGGGATATATTATCATATTTTTATGAATGATGGTCCAGAGAATAGTCGTTTTTGTTTAATTGAAGCATCACAGTGAAATCGACTTGTTTCATTACCAAATGAAGAAATCGAAGTTGACCTATTATTTGGCCCAAATGTTAATAAACTTACTGGTAAACAAACTATCAAGGTACGCGCATATAAATCAGATCAAATTTTGTTTGTAGAAACTAACAAAAAATATCTTATTGAAAATGATAACCCAGAACAATATAACCAAGAAATGAACGCCTTAAAAGATAAGGTTACAGATCTTGAAAAAGGTGTAAAAGAGGTTTCTACTAAGATGTATAAAATGTATAAAGAATATACCCAAAAATCATGTATTTTCTTTCAAACTATCTATGAAGATACTATAGCCGAAGCTTTTGATAACGATGAATAATTATATTATTAATTATTTTTATAAATAAAATTATATTTTATATTTAGAGGTATAAATGAATCATCCATATAATGTTTTAATTTTAACTTTAACCATTATTGGCTCTTTTTGTTGTTCATTATTTCTCTTACCACAATTTATTAAAATAGTTAAAAATAAATCTGCATCAGATTTGAGCTTATTTGCAAATATTTTAGCATTAATTTGTGGAATATGTTGGGTAGTATATTTAACATGAAAAGCGCTATACTTTGAGAATGATCGCTTTGAAAAAATCATTTTAATTATTTCTTCAATTTCTGATTGGGGAATATGTATTATTGATACAATGATTTTAATTTATCAAATAAATTGGCTTAAGAAAAATAAGGATCTTTACAGAGTTAAATCAATAGTTAAAAAAATGACCAACAAGGAATTACTAGACAAAATTCATGAATTAGAACAAGAACTAGGAGTTGAGGTTGAACATGGATAATAATTCAGTTGCCTTTATCTTTTTAAATATTATTGGTTTTTCAGCTTCTTTTTTATCAATAACAAAACAACTACCACAAATTGTTAAACTTATTTTTTATAAAGAATGTAATGATCTTTCCATACATTCATCATTAATGGCTGTGACTTATGGAATAATATTTTTTATTTGTGGAGTTTTTATTGGCGACCTTCCTTTAATGTTAACAAATATTATTATTGCTTTTTTTTCAATTGTGACAATAGTTTTTATAAGGATATATACAAAAAGAAAGATATTTAATGAGCGTCATCACTGAGAACAAGAGTGTATTTCTTTACTTCTTAAATTAGAAACAAAAGAAGATATTACTTTTCAAAATTTAGTCGAACAAGAGTCTTTAACATACGAAGAATAGAATGCAGTTTAAATTAAAGATTTGTTTTTTTATTTAATATTACCTGTTTTTTTTATCTTGTATTTTTGAAATAATTATTTAATATATGATAAACTAATTATAGAATATAAATAAAATTTTTAGCATTTATAAATTATAGATAAAAAATTTATATTCATAGAATGGTATAATGCATTCTATGCAAGAGCAAATGGTCAAATAATTATTGACTCACTGGAATTTATATCATAACCTTGTCCTTATATTACAATAATTTATTAAAAATTTATTTATAAAAATAATTTAAAAGGGGTTTAGATGAAAAAAATATCTATTTTTATACTTTTCTCATTTTTACCATTTATTAGTGCTTTGGTTACATCTTGTGGCGTAAATGGTGTATATATTAAGAATCCTTGTGATGATTATAGCGTTTATTATGTAAAAAAATCAGAGTTAGTTAATAATCAAATGACAATATCCCAATATTGAGTTGATCAAAGTGGTTGAAATGAACAATCTTATACTACTTATGAAAGAGCTTATGTATATTTAAACGATGGTACAAAACCCATATTTGTTTGAGAAAGAAAGATTAAGCCACCAAGTATTTTACTAGTAAGCAAAAATCCTATCCCAATAAAGATTGTTAATGATTCTGACAAAGATTTTATAAATAAAGTAAATAAAGATATTGACAAGACATCGTATATATGTTATTGATTTTCATTAAATATATTATTTGATAATGTATCAAAGCTTACAAATCAGTCAAATATTAGTATTCAAATTACAGACAATAATAATAAAACTTTTGAGAAAGGTTTTAAATTAAATTATTCTAAATTTAATAGTTAATATTTTAAAAAAATAATAATTGAATATAAATAATTATTTTATTAACCATAGTTGTTAAGGGAGAAAATTTTGGCTCAAATAAATAATGATAAAAATTTTTTAAGATTCAAAAATAGATTTAAAAAATCATTAGCTTTTTTCATTACCGTTATTTCTCTAAATAAAAAATGATATATTTTATCTCTACTACTACCGGTTTCTTTAGTTTTGGTTTTTAATTTTAATTTTATCAATAAATTATTTATGCCTTATCAGGCAAGTTTTAATCATCCAGAAAATATAAACATCGATAAATGAATCGAACAAATTTATTCAGTTTATGAAATTTATGCTACTGTTTTTTTTGGTATTTTTTATATTGTTATTTTTATTCCATCATTTATTTTTGGGTATATTCTATTCTTTAAGCAGTTAAAATCAAAATATTATCGATATGCATTTTATAGCGGCTTAAGTCGTAATTGTGTTCTTTATGTGCTTTTGTTTTCTTTATCATTTTTACTAATTATAAATGCAATTGTTGTTCTTGGAATTGTTAGTGCAATTGGTTTTCCAATATATGAGAATAGGCTAACAGCTTGTTGGGAAATATTTAATATTTATATAAATGTATTTTTATTTATTCTATTAATAATTATTGGGGGGTATTTATTGTGAAATAAACCAAATACATTGTATTTAGCTATAATTGCTATTTTTTCAATTTTATTAATAATAGTTGCAACTATTAGTAGAATAGATTATTTGATCCTATATATAAAATATTATTGTTGAAAATGATATGGGAAAGATGTTGTAGTTTTTATAAAACAAATCCTTCAGAATCGGCATTGAGTGTTATTAAATATATTCCATTTGTTTTCTCGTCAATGACAAGTCTGGCTACAAATAATATTTATAAATATATTAATCTAGTTTATTTTACAATATTTACACCAGTGCTTATATATACACTTTTAGTTTTAAATAAAAGAGTTATTTTATAAGTAGTCTAAAAATAAATTAAAAAATTATTTTTAATAAAAATATCTAGATTAAAAGACAATCAAGACAAATTAATTTAATTTATTAATTTTTAATCTTAGGATGTTATATAATCAATGCGAGGGGTATAATTGTGAAAAAGAGATTATTGATAACATCTTTATTATCATTTGCACCATTTGCAAGTAATTTAACAACTTCTTGTGGAATTAATTCTTTATATATAATAAATCCATGTAAAGAAAATAGTACCTTTTATATTAAGAACTCTATGGTTGATAATAATAAAAGTTTGACCATTTCTCCATATACATATCATTTTCCCACTTCATTTCCTGGTGAAATTTCACCAACAAATTTTAATAAAATAGAAATTGATGTTGATAATGACCCTGTTTATACTTATGATTTAGAACATCCGAATACAATTCCTCCTTCATATAAAGATGGAAAGAAATTTGAACTACAACCTAGTAAATCTCATTCAGGCTTTCAAAACTATTTAAATTATGATGATTTAGATATTCATCCATACTCATATACTATTTACTGATTTACATTAAATGTAGCTTTCATTAATATTGATAGCAAATTAACAGAATCTAAAATAAGTATAAAAACATATGATGAAGAAAAAAACCAAAAATCGCAAATTGCTGATATTGATTTTAAATTAGATTATAGTGAATATAAATAAAAAAGGGGATAAATATGCAAATTAGTTTTGAAGATGTAAACAAAATGTTTGATGAAGAATCTGGGTTAAATGATATTAACATTAAAATTGATAAAGGTATCATTGGGTTGCTTGGTGTTAATGGAGCTGGAAAAACAACTTTTTTACGGTTGTTAACTGGTCTTATTATTCCCAATTCGGGAAGTGTTGATGTTAACGATATTTCAACAAGCGAGAGACATTTTAGACTCAATAAAATAGGCTATGTGTCAAGTGAAGATGATATTCCAAAATCTTTATCTGTTAGAAAATTTATAAAAATTTATAAATATATGAATAGTGAAAAAAAGAGTAGAATTAATACATTGGCAAAATTATTAAACTTTAAATTAGATTCTAAAAAGAAAATAAAAGATCTTTCAACGGGAATGTATCAAAAATTAAAAATATGTATAACTCTAGGATATGATCGAGATATTTATTTATTAGATGAACCAACAATTGGTCTAGACCCTGTGGCTGCTAAACTATTAGCAGAGTACTTAAAAGAAATTGCAAATGATAAAATTATTATTTATGCATCGCATATTTTAGAAGAGGTTGCCCACCTTTGCAATAAGGTTATAATTATTAAAAATAATGAAATCTTTATAAATGAAGATGTTTCTAATTGAGATAATATTATAAATAAGCAAACTGAAATATATTATGATTTTTATGCCAAGAATCAAAATATTAAAGATGTTTTGAATGGAGATGCTAATGAATAATAATGTTGAGATTTTATATGAAAAAAATTTTAAAAAATATTATGGCTTATTTTCTTCAATTGTATTTTTAAATAAATGATGATTTATATGTTCAATTATAATGCCAATCTTACTGGTGATTGTATTTAGTTTTTGCTATCTTTCAAAGTCATTTATTGATGATAATATAAAATGAAATCCACCCGCAAAAGGGAATGTGATAACTAATTGATTATCCCAATTTTATGGAATGCAACAAATGTTTGCTGTTCTTTTCTTTGGAATCTTTTATTTTTTTGTTTTTATTTCAACAATCCTATTTTCATATTTTCTTTTTTTTCATCAATTAAAGAATAAACGTTACAGATTTGCCTTATACAGTGGTTTAACTAGAGGTGAGGTTTTTTTTATTTTAATTTTTGCATTAGTGTTTTATCTACTTATAAATGCAACCATAGTCTTGTTTCTTGTTGCAATTATTAATTTACCAATCTATGAATCTAAGTTTATCGCTTGCTGGGAAATATTTAATATTTATTTAAATATATTTATTTTTTCATTATTTTTTATACTAATTGGATATTATATTTGAAACAGATCACAAACATTATATATGATATTGTTTACTATTTTCGCTTTCATTTATATATTATTAATGGCAATTATACGTGCAGATTATCTCATTTTATACCTCAACTATTATGCTCAAAACAAATATTCTGGGAACATATTAATAATTTGACACACTAAATGTCCTGTTTCTTTTTTAAATATTTTAAAATATTTACCATTAATTACAACATCAATGACAAGTTACGCCACATCAGATATTGAAAAATATCTGAATTTAATATATTCTGTTATCTTTGGTTCTATAATTATTACACTCTTATATTTTAAAAATAAAATACTCTCACTATAATTATAAATTTCTATTATTATTCACCAAATTATTAATTTTTAATTTAAACATTGGTTGAAAAGAAAAAATATTTTAACATTTTTGGTTAATAATCAACCATTTTTTTAAAATAATTTTAAAATTTATATATAATAAGTATAATATTAATAAATTATAAAAAGGAATATTAAAATGAAAAATATATTAAAGTTATTTGCCTCTTTAACTATTGGTTCAACAATATGTACTACTGTTACATCTTGTGGGCAACATTATATTGCGATTAATGTTGCTAATATATCTAGTTTAGATGAAATGAAGAAGATAAATAAAAAGAACAATATTGAAGAAGTTAATGCAATATTGAAAACAATCGTTGTTACTGGGGTTGAAAAAATGACCGCTGAGGTTAATAATCAAATAATAACATCCGTTATTGTGACTGTAACACCAAAAGATGGGTTTTATATATTAGACCAGATGGACCATTTTGATATTAATAACGCAATTAAAGCTAATTAATTTTTTTAAAATTTTATATATTATTTATAAATAACAAAAATTACTTGACTAAAATATATATATTGTGTATATTAGTAATATGAATAAAAAACATTTACCATTTTTCATATATTTTGCAGTTATACCATTATTATCTGTTATTTCTGATTTAATATTTTCTGTTACAAACCCGCCAAAAACTGATAGTACGTATTATTTTGATTTTTCACTTATTAATCAAATAGTATATTTTTCTGTTTGAGTCTCAATAACAACATCTGTTGTGGGTATATATTTAATAATTTGATATTGTAAAGGTGAATATGAAAAAATTTCAAATTTTAATGTAATGATGACAACAATTATAAGTTTTAATTCAGTTATATTTCTTGTTTATTGATTGGGGCTTGTTTTCTCACCTAAATCAATTCAAGGTTTTAGTACCCCATATAAAATAATAAAGTCAATTGTTGAACATGGAATAACACCATTATTATTTATTTTTTATTATTTTTTCATATGAAAAAATGATAAAAAATATAGTACAATAGATTATATTAAATATAAGTCTTGATATTTAGCAATTATTCCAGGTATATATATTATATTTTATGTAACAAGATCTCTTATGATTCACAATTATGGAAGAGAAAATGACTACATATTTAATTCTAACCCATATGCTCAAACAAATATGTGAGATAATCCTATTTATAAATGACTACCAATAATGATTCTGCAAATAATTGTCCCAGCCGCATTTGGTATTTTTTACAACTATTTAAGTAATATTAATAACATCAAATTCCTTGACAATTAGCTAAAACCATACTAAGAATAGTTAAAATATAATATAAAATCCTAAATATAATACTAAATAAGTAAAGCATTATTTTATTTTATTTTTAATTATTTAGTAGTTTTTTGCTAATTTATTGAAAAATAAATTAAATTTATCAATATCACTTTATAGAAATTAAAAGATTATTTTTTCCCCCTTTTCCCCCCTTTTTTACACAAACAAAATATAGTGGTATAATAATATTGTAATATAGTTAATTGGTTATCAACTATAAATTACTTTTCTTCCTATCGGCTATATTATAAAAAGATTAATAAATTTTTATTAAAAAAGGAGAAATTATGAAAAAAATAATATCATTACTAGGAATAACATCAATATTTTCAATAACACCTTTACAAGTTATGTCTTTTAAAGAAAAAAATACCCCTCTAACTCAAACAACAGATGAGTACACAATTAAAAGTAATTATGTTTATAAATCTGGGTCATCAAGCAGGGATTTTGACGATTCTTCTCTTATAGATTCTATTTATGGAGAAATAAATAAATTAATTGAAGAGAATAAACAAAATATTACAACCGGTTCTATTCAAATAAAAAGTGGTAGTAGTTCATATACAAATTTTGATAATTTTGAAAAAATAATGGACCCTGCTGAAATTTATGCACAAAATAGAGTTATAGATGCATCAAAATATGAGTACTTAAAATTAAGTGGCCACGAAGAATATTCATGATCGTGGAGTCACGCTTGTCCTTCATATGAATGGGGATGAAAATATAAAGATAACTATAATCGAGAAACAGGACTTTATTCTTTTAGCGATAGAGGATATGGTTCTGCTGAAATAAATATAGATTTTAGATATTTCTTAACATACGCATCATAAGTTATAGATAGGGATTAATATGATAAAAATAAACAAGGTTTCTAAAATTTTTAATGAACACTATGCAAATAAAGACATTTCTTTTAGTGTTGCAAAAGGACAAATAACTGGTATATTAGGACCAAATGGGTCTGGGAAAACAACATTGTTTAGACAGATAACTGGGTTTATTAAATCGGATGAAGGAGATATTGTTATTGACCAAATTAATCCTTGAAATAATCAACATAAGATATTTAGTAATGTTGGATATATATTGGGAGAAACTGTATTTTTTGATAATTTAAGGCCCAATATATATCTGAAAAATTATTTGTCTTTAAGAAATTTTACAGATTTTGATTTTCTAAACTATTTGATTGATTATTTTGAATTAGATCTTAATAAAAATATAAAGAATTTATCAAAAGGTAACAAGCAGAAGGTTGCAATTATCGCAGCTCTTTGTGTTAAACCTAAAATTTTAATTTTAGATGAACCAACATCTGGACTTGACCCATTTATGCAAAAAAAATTTGTAAATATGTTGAGAGAATTTAGTAAAAAATATATGACAACTGTATTAATTAGTTCTCACACATTACCAGAAATTAGAGAACTATGTGATAATGTCATCCTTCTAAAAAAAGGGGAAGTTGTTTCAAATGTTAATATAAAAGGTATTTCGGAAAACAAACTTAATGATTTATTTAATAAAACATATCCAGAGCTTGTTGAAATAGAGCTTCCAAAAGAGAAAGATGAATAATTTTTTTAAATCATATAAAATATTTTCCCAACATCTTCAAATGTCTAAGTGGTATTTGATATCATTTACATTAGTTATTTTAATATTTTCAGTAACGATTGGATTGTTTTTATTGTTAAATCTAGAATATTTACCAAATCCATGTCTGATTGCAAATTATAGTATGGAAGGTGCCCCACAAATATTTACAATTTCAAAAATGTGTAATATATGTTTATTATCTGCACCGTCTTTTATTATTATATCTTTAATTATGATTTTTATAATTAATAAGTATTTAGTATTTGAGTTAAATAACAAGACAATATTTTATTGATTGACATCAACTAAGTCTAGAAAAAATATAATTATTTGAAAAATAGTCTTTATTAATTGTTTTTTATTAATATTATTATTACCGATCACAATTGTATTGACTTTTCTTGGTTTAAAATCACTCGATAAAGATATTTATATTCAAAATCTGTTTAAAAGTCTTTTTACTTATATGTTTATGCTTTTCTCTTTTACTAACTTATATATCTTAATGGGAGTTCTATGACATAAAAAAGTTTTTTTATACAATTCTATCCTAATTATATTTTTATTTTTAGTTCTTTCCTTATTTCTATTTGATACTATCTATAAACCTAGAGAAAGTAATAATAAAACAATGATCGCTATAAGTTATCTATCAATAGAAACTTTTTATTATAATTGTCTTCATTTTGGTATGGAATATGTAGATAGTAAAATATATATTAGGGATTTAGTCTTATACCAATTTAAATTAGAGGAAAATAATGTAATAATTTATTTAATATTGTTATTTATTCAAATATTATGTTTAATACTATCATTAATTTTATCTGTTAAAAAATTTATTAATTTAGAATTTTATATTTAATATAATGAAAGGTAAAACATGAAAAATTATTTTATTTCAAGAAAAATTATTTGACAACATATTAAATTGGCAAAAAGATATTTAATATTCTTTTTTGTTTTTTGAATTATTGTATTGATACCAGTATATCTTTTCCCAATCTGGACAATTGATTTAGATTACCCTTTTGGAATATGTTTGGGAGCCTATCGTTACCATGCTGGCAGATTAGGTGGTACTCATGCTGAATTGTACGATATTTTAAGGTATTTTGTGTTTTCAACGCCATCATTAATTTACTTTTCTATAGTTTTTATTTTCCTAATTAATAAATTTATAATTGGGGAAATAAAAAGTAACCGTATTTCATATTGATTAACCACAGAAAATTCTAGAAATAAAGTGTTGTTTAGTAAATATTTATTCATGTTACTTGTTGTCCTAATGTTATATTTACCAATCTTTATTTTTTCAACAATAATGGCTTTGCTAGCATATGATGTGAAGATATATTTTTGATATGTATTTTGGTCAGAGTTCAATTTTTTAGCAGCAATTATATTGTTTTTATCACTATTTTTTTTAATGGGAGTTGTTCTTGCTAATCGAAAAAATTTATTTGATGCAATTTATTCATTATTTGTAATATATTTTGTAATAACATATGTTTTAGAATTGTTAGTACATGTTTCTACTTTATTTCACGACATATTTTGGGTCTTTAAATATATATCTTTTTCTGGTTTATCGCAATTTGTTTTAAATTTTGACAAACCAATTGAAGACCAATTAGTTTATATAAAATATGTTGCGTATAATTCAGAACCTGGTGAATACTATTCTTATAAAGAAGTAATAACTAGTGCTTGAATTGTTATTCTTGTAGTGTTTACAAATTTATCGCTTGCATGTGGGTGTGTATTTCTTGCATTGAAAAATTTCAAAAATAAACATATATATGCTTAAAAAAAATTTATATAACCGTGGTGAAAATTAAGATAATATAATATTAGACAACCAACTAATAATCAGATTTAACAAAACCTTATTAAATGTGCTATAATATTATTGGTTTGCAAAATCTATTATAATAATTTTATTCAAAAATTTTATTTATTATAAATTGACCATATCATGCTATAAATGCTTATTGAGCAAAAGGAAAAGGTTGATTAAAAATTAGCCAAATTTATTTCTCATAGAAAATATAAATATGCTTAAAGTAATATATTTACATACATTAAAAACTGCATTTGTAAGACTTCGTTATATAATAGCATGAAGTCTTACTTTTTTGATCTCTCTTTTATCAATTTTGATGGCGTTTTTAGGTTCAAATATGCAAGTTTGGATTATCATATTTTTAATTATTAACATATTGTTTATTTCAATAATTAATATTATTTATTCAAATATTTTTTTTATAAAGCATAAAATTAATGGTTTATTAATATTAGAACAAAGGAGCAAGGTCAAATTGATTAATTCTTTTTTTGCTAGACTTTTAGCAATTAAAACAATGACAATTTTTTACCTATTGATACTAATAGGCTTATATTTTATAATTGCAACCTCTAAAACTAATTATTGAGATTCATATATTTATGTTAATGATTATGGAACGGGTTTATTTTATTTAATAATATATGATCTTTTCTTTGGTTCATTATGTACTTTATTGTCGTGTGCTTTATATAAAAAAGGTTCGATTATATTTCCAATGATTTTTACAATATTCTTGTGTTTTTTCCCATTAATTAATATGATAATAGCTGCTAAAGTTAATCAAGAAGATGGGAATGTAAATGGGTCGGTTTTTAGTGATTTTGTTAATAATTCATTAACAAATGAACAAATATCAGACTTGCATGATTTATTTGATGCTAATCTAGTAAATAAACAAAATAGTCCATTAAAGTTTAACGGAAATGAGGATAACTATAGAAATAAAATATTAGCATTACTACATGAAGATGAATATTACTTAGAATAGAGTAATATAATCAACATTGGTGCAAATATAGGTGAAAAATATTCTGTTTTAGATATTATGCCAGATTTAATTAATGCGCGCATTAATATGTTATAAAAAATATTTTTCTAACTAAGAAGATTTTAATCTATTTTTTATCATGTGTTTTTTTACAATTATTAATGATTTTAATATTAACAATGACAATTAGTTTTTGGGCTGGCTTTTATTGCTGATTATATAGTTGTGTTTTATTTATTACATTTTATGGTTTATTTTCAACATATAGTATGTTTATTAGTGATTATCAAAAGCAAATTATTTTATTAGAAAAGAGAAGTAAGGTAAAAAAACAGCAGATATTTTGATCCCGGGTCCTTGCGCAAAAAACGGTTTTATGGTCTTATCTATTAATTATAACATTATCATTTATATTTTTTTCTGTAGTTAATCCAAAAAAAACTAGTTATTATGATGTAAATTTATCTATTTTACCATATACATTTTTTATTTTTTTGTATGAATTTTTATTATTATTAGTTTTTCTAGCTTTTGTATTATCAAAAAACTCTATATTTTCTTTGGTGTGTCTTTCTATTTGCGGTGGATTGAACATTTTATTTCCATTTACCCAATCAATATCTACACCAATTACAATGCTATCTGGTAAAAATTCTCAAGATTATAATAGTCTAGACTATTATTATTCTATTGATCAATTAAATAAAAAAACAAAAAAGGACAGCGCTTTTAAAAACGAAATGGATTTTTTATCTTCTTGAGATATTACTAGAGGAAATGGGCTACTTGTAAACAATTTTTATAAAAATTCTAATAATGAATGAAGTTGAAAACAAATGATAAGCGCATTTGAAAATAATTATCCATCTATTTTCTTAGATGGTGAAGATAATAATATACAAAAAAACAATATTAAAATATCTCAAGAAGAATGAAATAATATCTTACAAACTTTTAATAATACTTGAGATAATTATTTAAAATATTTTACAGATCGAGAAAAACCAATTGATATACTTAATAATCTTATTGGTTCTATTAAATTAGATGAATTAGATGATAAAATTAAATCTTTTTATATTCCGTGGTGGTCGAAAGTAATAAATGCTTTAAATATAAATTGGTTATTTACAAAAAATCTTCTTAGCGCAAATGCTAATCAACCTCTTGATTATTATAAATTTAAAACATATGAACATAACATTATTTTTCAATATCCAATTGACAATATTACATTATCAAAATTTAATCGAAGTGGTTATTGATTCTATAATGTTAATATCGATAAAGAATATTCTGTTTATGGTATTATATCCATAATAGTATTTACAATGAGTATTAATTTAATCTTATATATAAAAAGATGATAGGAGAAATTTTTATGTTAGAAATAAAAAATTTAAAAAAACTATATAAAAATGGTGCTGGTATAAGTGGTGTTAATATTAATATTGAAGAGGGACAAATTGTTGGTTTAATTGGAAAAAATGGTGCTGGTAAAACAACGCTTATAAAAACTATTTTTAATGAAATCAATAAAAATGAAGGAGAAATATTTTTTAATGGTCAAAATATTGATACTCAAAGTGTAAATTATTTTTCATATTTACCAGACAGCCCACCGGTTGGGGTTAAAGTAAAAGATTATTTATTGTATTATGCTGCTCTAAATAAAATAGATAAAAATTCAGCAAAATCTGGAGCAGAATATTTACTTAATTATTTCAAATTAACAGAATATGCTAATAAAACATTCCAATCTTTATCTGCTGGAATGCAAAAAAAAGCTTTATTGGCTTGTGCTCTAATAATAAAAGCTAAAATCATATTTTTAGATGAACCAACCGCTAATTTGGTCTACAAACAAGAATTGAGTTTATTAAAATTTTAAAACAAGTTGCAAAATCAACAAAAACATCTATTTTTATAACATCTCACATTCTAGATGAGTTAAATGGTTTTATTGAAAAACTTTATATTATTAAAAATGGTCATATAGTATATGAAACAATGATTAATGACAAAGATGATATTGCAAAAATATATATTGAAAAAGCTGGAATTGAAGAAGATAAATTTGAGGAATTTAAATATTAATTATCCTATACATATACAAACCCACTGTTAAATATAGATAAATATTATGAAAAACTCAATTCTATAATCAAGATAGTAGTTTAAATTATCGAACTTTTTGAGTTCTATTTTTTTTTATTTTATAATTCTTGGTAATTATCTATCAAAAATAGGGGTGATATATGTTATTTATCTATGTTTAAAATATACAAAAAATATACCCAATATAATAAAAATCTTTGCATTTAACCTTTTATTGACCAAAAATAACACTTAGGTGATAATGGATAAATATTGTGTATTACTTTTTTTAAAAATATAAATATTTATTTAGAGAATGATAATAAAAAGGGGGTTTTTATGGTATAATTAAATGAGTATATGGGGAAGGTTATATGTTGCTAAGAAAAATAATTGCAAATAATTTTATTTATCCAGGAGAACAGGTTTTTGAATATGATAATAACAATCTAATTGATGGGACTTATTATTCATTAGAACATCTTGTAGATATTATTGACCTATTTAATGGTGAATGAAGAAATGATAAATTATCTTTTGCAAGATGATATCCAAAGTTTGTTAAAAGAACTGATAATATGGACCTAAATATCGATGCTCTAATAGTTTTGTCTGATGATGAACTAAAAGAAATGAACGATTTAATTTCTAATTTTAATTTTAAGAGACAAAAATCTAAAATTTGATATTATTCAATTAAGTGCATTTATCCGTACATTTTTCCAATTGTAACACTGATTCCAGCGGATTATAAAAAAGATGATATAATTCCTATCGGTGGACATTATGAAAAATTTTTTAAAGATTTTTACTCAAAAAGAGAAATCATTATTACAAAAATAATATCAACAATTGGAGCTTTAAGAGAAGAGTATTTTGCAATTGGAGACTTATTAAATGAAACATCTAAAGATAAAATTATCTCAGGTGAAGAAAAACAACACAAATTAAAATTACAAAAATTACTTTTATCAATATTAAGACATGAAGATATTTTTATAAAAAAACTCGCAAAGTTAACAATTTCCTTTCCTGAGGGTGATGTTGCACATTTTGGGAGTGAAAAACAATATTTTGCCAACTCACAAGATGTTATTGATCTTTTGCAAGAAAATACAGATTTAGCAGCCAATGAAAAATTAAGAAATGATTTTATTGATATAATGTGAAAACATTATTTCTATGACCTAGGGTTTATGTTTGGAACAAAATCATCGGTTGATATTTTAGAATTGGCAAGAATTCTTCAAAAAAATTATTGTGAAAGAGGGGTTAATTCGAAAGAATTAATTGACTTTTTATTTTTAAATGTTGGGACAAAAAACATTGGAAGTAGAGATGGTGTAAAAACAAAAAAATTATTGATTAGTGAGTTAGACATAATTGATAAGAAAATAAATAATGTTAAGCCTTTCTTTCCAATTGAAGATGAGGATGATATTTTACAACAATTTAGAATAGAAGAAGAAAGAAAAAGAAGAAAAATAGTCCCTTTAACAATATTACGTAGAATGGAACCAGAATCTTTAGACCAAGAAAATGAGTCACGTAAACTTTCTAAGCCTAAAAAAATTGAAAATAAAACCGCCAATAAACCATCAAAAAAAATATTGAATAAAAAAGCCAACATTGTAGCTAAAAAATCAAATATTATAAATAAAAATTCAAGTAAAGCGAAAATAATTGCTCAAAAAACAATATCTCGTCGACCAGCAACTAGCCAAAAGTTTAATTCTTCAATTATTAAAAAAAATAGCAAACCAATTATTAAGAAAAGTGTTGTTTCTAAAAAAGTTATTCCAATTAATCAACCAAAAAGAGTTAGTCCAGCCAAAATGGTATATGATGCATCAAAACGACCAATAATCAACTTAGAAGATATTGTTGTTGTTGAAAAAACAAGTAAAATTGTAAAAACAAAACCCACTAATACAAAACCAAGAACACAAACTGTATCAAAACCTAAAAATACTAGTGCAAAAACAAGTGTAAATAAACAAAAAATTTCAGATCGTGAGGATAATAATTTTAACACTAAATCTGAAATAAATAATATGTATAAACTTCCAGAAAAAGGTGAAGATTGAATATTACCAGAAAAGGTAAATGATATAACTAAAAATAGAAAGTATAAGTAATGCCAAAAAAAGATGACGAATTAGAAGATTTTTTCAGTGAAATAGATCTCTTTAAAGAGTTAAGAGATACTAAAATAAAAGATGAAGATAAATCAAAATTTTTAAATGAAATAAAAACTAATTGATATCTAGATTCAGATAGTATAAATTTTTTAATTGAAAATAATATCAATTTTTTTACATTTATCGGTTCTAAATGCTTTTGTATGAGTAATAAGAATTTTGAAAATTGTCATTTGTCACAAGTATCTAATATTATAGATGATAAATATATATGTAGTTATGAAGCACTTAAAGATAATAAACTATGGGAACAATATTTACATTGGTCTAAAAATTTCATTTTACAATCAAGAGAAGAGTTCGATCAAAATATAAAATGTCAATTTATAGATTGTAACAATAATGCTAAAAATGTAAATCTTTATCAAAATCTCGATTTGGGAATATATTTATCCTCAGTTAAGGAAAATTTTTTAGATATTATGTCAATCATGGGTTCAGTATTTTTTAAACAAGTTGAACCAGAAGCTTTTATTTTTTCTGGTTTATGCACAGAATGTGATAAAAAAATCACAACATTAGAAAAAAATATTGATAAATTATCAGATCTTGAAAAAATTTCTGTTTTATATAGAACGGTATTATTTAAAAAATATTTCTTAGGATTTAAGCATTTTATATTAACAAAAGAATATCTTCAATATTATAATTCAATCAAACTTGATGGATATAAAAACTTAATGACTTATCATATTAAAAAGGTATTAAATGAATATATTTATATATGTGAATTACAAGAAACATTTAAGGAAGTTTTAAAATCAAAAGAAAATAATAAACTATCAATTTTTGAATTTAGAGTCAAAGGGGAAGATAATTTTACAATTAAGGATACTTTTATGCCCCAAGTTATCCCAGAAACTTTTGAAACAATTAATGCAAACAATAATCTTTTTATCAAGTCAAGAATGGGTGTTATTAATATCTTTAAAATCAAAGATGAATTTTTAGCAATTATGTGTATTGATAGAAATGATGTAATGTTAAAGAATTATTTTTCTTATTGAAAAAATTTATTAAAAAATTATACAAAGGAAACAGAATGTTTTATTACAAATATTTCCCTAATTGTTAGTGACAATATTTTAGTTAAAGAAGAATGGTTTAATAAATTAGATATTAATGATAAAGTCGTTATTTCAATGTTTAATAAAATTCGTTTTGATAGCCCAAAGGATGGAAAAGATCTTTTAACAATTAAGATGCTGTCTAACTTTGGTAAAGGTAACAATTTCTTTAGTTATTAAATACATTAGATTAGTTTTTATGGTAATATATATGTATGGTTGGTCAAATGAAAAAAGATAAAATAAATAATACAGTAGAGGAAATTAATAATATTGAAAATGAAATTGATGAAACAATTTCTATTTTAGATTTTGATACTGACGGACAACAAGATGATAGTAAACAAATATACCAAAATATAAAGAATAAAAAGGAAAAATAATTATGGCAAAAGTTAAAGATGTTAACGAATTTACTAAAGTTGTTATCGACTCTATAACTTTGTACATAGAAAATAACCTAAAAATTCAAGATAAATGAAAACTATTAAATCAATCAATATATGATATCCTTATTGCTGAGAAAAAATTGCGTAGATATTTTGTTACTAAGAAGATTATAAATGGTGTTGCAGAATCTATTGCAGATGAATTGGCTGATGTGTTTAACCAATCCGAGGAAGTATTTAGTTCATTTACAACAGAATCTGTTTCTGAGACTGTTGAAAATCTTGATAGTAATATAATCAATGTATTTAACCTCATTAAAGACAATGTGGAACTATATAATGAATTTTTAACAATAAATTTTTCAAAATTACCAAAAACAAAAATAGATTTTAAATATTGTCTAGAGTGATATTCAGATCTTTATGGTGAAAGTATATCCAATTTATCTAGTAAAACAAATAGTCAACAACAAAATAATAATCAAGGAATTACATTTACAAATGATTTTTGACAGCTATTTAAATATTTATTTTCATGTTTAGAACAGTTAACAATTGAATTTAATTCTTATAAAAATAATATTAAGTTCAATGAACTTAAAAAAAATTATCCAATATTAAAAAATGAAATATTGTTAGATTTTAGTTTAAATTTTTGTGATAGAAATACTACCATTTTTCAATATCAAACATTAGAACCAAATAAATCTAATTTATTAGAGGTGGCTGCATTTGATAATATATTTAAAAAATATGCAAATTTATTTCCTTCAATAAAATTAATATCTGAAATTCGCAATCTCTTAGAACATAGATCGAATTCATTTAATCTTGACTTTTCTATTATAAGTTTTGACTTTATATCATATATAACAAATAACCTAGTTTTTATGATTTTAATATCTGCGCTTTCTTCTTCTAATACTTTAGATATTGAAAAATTTTCCAATTAGAACAAAATCTTTAAACTTTGGATGACATATAAATGATAATAATAGTAGATATATATTATGTATATCTCTAAGATATAAATTATAAATAAGGTCATATTTTTTGTCTTCTAATTCCTTATTGAGATATAAATCAACTAAGAAAGTGTCTACTTTTTCTTCAAAATTATAATCATATTTTTTTATGAAATGATATTGATATTTTTCAACCTCTTTTAATATTTCTGTAATATAAAGTGTATTAACAAATGGATTAGAATTAAATAAATTAACCATATTCTTATAATCATTCAATAATTTTGAAATATTGCTATATTTTGCTTCTCAATTTTTATAATTACTTATAATTCATTTTAATTGATTATCCTGAAAATCTTGCTTGCTTACATCAGTGTTAAAATTCAAAGTTGTAATTTTTGCTTTTAATTTTTGATTCTTATGAGATATTTTCTTAAGCTTGTAATTTGTTAAAAATTTAAAGTATTTATTATTAAATTCTTCATCTTCATCTTCATTTTTTTTATTTACCAAATTATTAACAAATGTTAATTGTCGAATAAGTAATGGTTTATAAGAAAAATTGTAAGATAAATATTTAGAAAATATTAAATCTGTAATTTGTTTATTATATTCTTCTATCTTTTCTATTGATATTACATCTCAATAAATGAGCCAGTTTATTGTTTGTCCTTTAAAAGAGTAAAGAAATACTTGAAAGTAGTTTCAAAAAATATTTCAAGATTGATATACATTTTTTTCTTCTATTTTTCAATTCAAAATTTCTTCAAATTTTTCAAAGAATTTTCTTGAGAATTGGCCATTAATTTCTTGGTCATAAAACACTTTTTCAATTATTGAAAAAGTGTTAAATCCCTTAGATCATAATTTATTATCTGCAATCATATTGTAGTATATTTTTTTTAATTTAAATAGGGGAAGATTACTATTGTTAAAAACAATCTCAAAACGTAGATCTGTAATTGATAGGCTATTAATTTGCATAAAATGTAAGATTTTAATATATTTGGTTTGTTTAGGGTCAAAATAATTTTTTGCAAACCCTTCAAACATTCTTTGACGATTTGCAAATATTAGATTGTCAAATCTTTCTTTTTCTTGAATTGACATTTTAATATATTTTTCGATCGGAACATACATGTCGTTTGAATTGCCTTCATTAAATGTTAGTCCACAATAAGAAACCCATAGTTCTTTGCGAATTTTTTTTAAAAGATGTTTATTTTGATGTGATATTCCAAGGTAAAAATAATCACTTAAACCTTTAAAATATAATTTATATATATAAGATTTTTTGCCTAAATTATTGTAAAAAGACTCATCAAAAAGATTATTTTTCATCATATTCCTGTTATCTATTTTTATTGTAATTTGTTTTTATTAATTATTATATCATTTATTACTAATGATGTTTATAAATTAATTATAGATTGCTATTGGGGAATATGTTTTTCTTTAATATGTTTTTAAAGAAATGATAATATATCTTGAAAATGTTAACTAAATGTGCAAAAAATGATTAATTAATGTATAATAATTACAATAAAGGAGAAGGAAAATGGCTAAAAATAATAAACTTGACCCTGAATTCTTAAAGAGACTAGGATATTCAAGAACAGAAGCTGCTTTAGTGAGAGGGACACATCCATTATCATTGGAACATGTTGATGATAACTTTGAAAATTTACCACAAGGTGTTAAAAATTCAATTGCAATTAAAAAGAATATTGCTACAATCTTAAATAAAGGTCAAACTGATAATTCAATTACTTCAATGAGAGCAAGACACACTATTGATGGTAAAGCATTAGACAGAAAAAGAGCTGTAGAATTAAGAGAACAAAGAAAATCTATTTTTGATGAAAATAGAAAAAATCATAAATATTCAGGTTAAATAAAAGAATTTAACTATTATAATGAAGAGGAAAAAAGACTTTTTAGATAATTCTAAAAGTTTTTTTTTACACTTTTTTTGTAAATTGGTTGTATATATTTTTAGAGGTGAAAAAAGGTGTTTTATATTAAGGGCAAATTAAAAGAAATAATAAAAGATGAAATTATTTTTGAAGCAGATTGTATTGGCTATAGTGGCAAATATATTGGCAATGATAATCTTAAAATAGGAGATACTTATCTTTTTTATCATTTAATATATAGTAATATGTATAGTATTGAAGATATTTTCTTTTCAGATCGAGAATATTTTAAATATGCAAAGAGTTTACTTGCAATTAAAAATATTGGTATAAAAACAATTCGAGATATATTTTTAGAAATTAGTATTGATGAGTTAGAACTTATTTTTAAATCAAGAGATTGTGAAAGACTTGCAAAAATTAAAAATATTTCTATTGATATGTCTAAAAAAATTATTAATGAAATGAATGTTAAATTGTTTAAAAATAATAAAAATTCTAAAAAAACTGTTCTTATTGATTCTTTAAAAAAACTTGGTTATAAATCAACAAATATTTTAAAAATTATTGACAATCTTGATTTCTCACAAAGCTATAATTCTTTGTTAAAAGTATCTATTTTAGAATTGGGAAAAATATGTTAAATTTAAGACCTACAAATTTTTCTGAATTTATTGGACAAGAACAAACAAAAAAGAACCTAGATATTTTTATAAAATCATCAATTAAACAAAAAAAAGCATTAGACCATATTATGATTCATGGACCATCTGGACTTGGTAAGACAAGTCTTGCCCATATTGTTGGGAAACAATTAAATAAAAAATTATTTTATCTAAATGGAACATCATTGCAAAAACCTTCAGATATTATTAGTCCATTGACAAAAATTAAAGAAAATGAAATAATTTTTATTGATGAAATTCATGCTATAAATAGGGATGTTATTGAAACTCTATACCCAGTTTTAGAGGATAATTTTTTGAGTATAATAATTGGCAAGGATTACAATTCAAAAGCAATTAATATAAAAATACCAAAATTTACATTAATTGGTGCAACGACTGAAATCAATAAAATCCCAGAGCCATTTTTAAATAGATTTCCAATAATTTTTTATCTTACCAATTACACAAACGACGAGATAGAAAAAATAGTGAAAAATTCTTGTAAAAAAATAGCAATGAATATAGAAGATGAAGCAATCTTAAAAATATCTACATATTGTAAACAAAATCCTCGAATAGCAAATAATCTCATTCAAAGAGTTTATGACTTTTATATTATGAAAGATTTAAATATAATTGCAAAAAAGGATATTAATAATATTCTTTATGAGCTTGGTATATTTAAATACGGTCTTTCAACAATTGAATTAGATTATTTAAAAATTCTTGAAAATAAAAAAAGCATTTCTATTAATACAATATCTCAAATATTGAATATTCCCACTAAAACACTAGAAATCAATGTTGAACCAATTTTAATAAAACTAAATTTTATTGAAAAATCAACAATCGGAAGGAAAATAACCTCTGCTGGTATTGAATATATTGCCAATTGTTAGTAATTAATTATGATATAATAATTCTAAGTTAATAATTATGCAAAATAATTATACTAAGGAGTATTATATGAAAGAAAACTATCGGATAAGTTCTAAAAACTTGAGCAAAATATTCTTTGATAATGAAAGTGTCTTTTTTTATATTTCATATGAATTAAACAATAAAATTAAAGAAGAAAAAATTATCTTTGATGATATCGAAGAATTTGACGTTTTTATAATTAAAAATAAATTAATTTTAAGAGAATTAGAAAATGATAGTAGTGTATTAGATGAAATGTATAATGTTATATTTTCCAATAAATTAGATTTGGCTAACAAAATATCTATCGAGGCATTAACTAAGGAGTTTTTTGGTAAAAATAAAATATCTCTCGATGATTTTTTAAAAAATACTAATAACCTGTCCTTTTTATTATTTTTTAACTATATTGCATCATATTGTAGTGGAATTTATAATTTAAAGACATATAATCTTAAATTTATTGTAAAAGATATTAGAAGTTTAGTAGGATTGGTTTTAGACAATACCATTTCTTAGAAAAAGGGGATATTTATGAAAAACTTATTGAAAGGATTATCGCTGGCGGGAGTTATATCAATCTTCCCTTTAAAAGTTATTTCATGTCAATCAATAATCTCTTATTATTCATATGAAAATTCATCCTTATTATTGTATCAAAAATTATTTTCTAAAATTTTAGCTATTGATAATCCAAATATAAACCCACAGGATCTTAAAAAATATGATTTAAAAAATATGAATAATTATAACTTCTTTCCAGGGGTAATTGATAAAAATATGCCGATGCATAATAAAAATAAAAAAAATGATAAAAAAGAGAGTTACAATTATTTTAAGCAGGCTCATAATTTAATTAATATACATGGTTATAGTCTAAATATTGGAGATGTAAAAAATCCGTATATATATGGAATTTTAGCTCAGGGTGATAAAATATCAACTTTTAACTATAATACTATATATAATAAAATACAAAATAATATTAATTCTGATGATAATTATAATAAAATGTTAACTTTTCAAAACAATGTTGATTTAATTGCTAGAAAACTATCCTTAAATACATATCAAGAAAATAGTTTTGATAATTCAAAAAATAAATATACAAATGTTGAAGATTTAGACGATATTTATGATTTTAGTACAGTTGCACTAAGTACAGATATTTCCAAAAATTTTTACTACCTAAACTTTTCACATAATAACAATGTAGAATATATTAATCAAAAAACTCCTCCTAGACCATTATACTATTACCTTCAACAAGAAAATACACTATATAATTTTGCAAATAAAAATAGTTATACACAAAAAATAGATATTCAATCAGATAACGAATTAACAACCAATGATTTTATGAGTGCAAATGATTCTTATTTATTAGATGAAAATATTAATTATAAAGGGATAATACCTAATAGTTTAGATTTAATTAAAAATCCTCCAACAATTGTCAAATATTCTAAAAGCGATAATAATATTAATAGTGATGAAAATACTGAGAATACACTTTTGTTTGAGTTAAAAAAAGATATAGTACCAAGTACTAATTTTAAAACAAGTGATACAGATAACACAAATTATGCTGATAAAGAAAAGCAGGTGATCAAAGATCTTAATTATTTATTTAATGAATCTGCTATTCTTAAGGAAGAATTTAAAGCGGATAATAATTTTAAGATAAATAATAATTTAGATGAAAAACCAGAAGATTATAAAGTAGATACAGTAAAATTAAGTGAGCCTATTTTGATGAAAGAGGGCAATGAAAAAGATGGCGTAGAAAAACCAATAGATTATATAACAATTAAATATCCAGCGGTTAAAAAATATAAGGGATTTTAAATATGAAGAAAATATTGGCAATTGTATCGTGTTTTTCATTTACTCCACAAGTGTGTGGTGATGTTTTATCATGTGAAAATACAAAACAAGAATTTTTTTCAAATACAATTTCTCCAAAAATTTTAGATGATTTATTTACAAAACAAATATATTCCCAACAAATTCCAGTTTATTTTAAATATTTGAATTATTCAAAAAATTCATGAACACATACAGGATACACAAATATTTTAGATACATTAAAAATAACAAATCAAATATTAACAAATAAAGATTACAATAAATTAACAAAATCTGATAAGAGTTTTATTGATGATATTAAAAAGTATTGTCATGGAAAAGTTAAGGACGGAGAATATATTAATATGTCAGGACTTACTTTTAATATTGAAAATATTTTTATTAATAGTGTTTCTATTGACGGAATTTTAAACAATAATAATAAGGGTGTAACTGTTAATGCAACAGCAATTGTAACGTTTTCAATTGGGTGGCAATCTGTTTCAAAAGCGATTTTAAATATTATCACCGATGATAATTTTTATTCAAATTATGATTCATTAAAATTCATTAATACAATAATAGAATCTTACCAACCAAAAACCAAAATTATTCCAGTTATTGATTCAATAACAAAATCAGAATCATTTAACATAGTAAATGATAACATAAAAAACATTTCTACCTTTAAGTCTATGTTGGATAATAATCCAGATACATCTTATCACTTTGGTTCAAAAGAGCTTAATTATAAAGAAATCGATAGTTTTAGCTTTTCGTTAAATGGAGTTATTTATTATCTAAATAAATAATCACAATATTATTGGTAAATTATGTTTTATTATTATAAATTATTTATAATAAACAAAGGGAGATATAGCTGTGGAGAGAGATCAAAATTTCTTACTATTTAATTATTTTAGACCAACAATGTATCTTGAAAGCTATAAGAAGGTTAATTTAGAGGCTTTAAAAAATAGTGGGATTAAATTAATCTTGTGTGATATGGACAATACATTGATAAGATTTGATGAAAGAATTCCATCAATAGACGTAATTAATTTTGTACGAAAAGTAAATGAAATGGGTTTTGAATTTGTTATTTTTTCTAATAATATTAAATCTCGAGTAACTAAGTGTGCACAAAAAGCTGGTGTTAAAAATTACTTTTGAAACTGTAAAAAACCATTTTTAGGAAAATTAAAAGTGGTTAAAAAATTATTTAGATATAAAAATAATGAAATAATACTAATTGGTGATCAGTTAATAACTGATGTTTTTGTTGCAAATCGGGCAAATATTAAAAGTATACTTGTTGAACCACTATCAAAAACAATTATTGGTGATAATAAAATTGTGCGATTTATTGAGAAATTTATATTTAAGACCATGAATCGGAAGAATCTTCTTCATGAAGGTTTTTATAATGAGAGTGAATATGAAGATGGATATGAAATACTGTAAAGGGTGTGGTATTTTATTACAAAATATAAATACTAATGAAAAAGGATATATTGTTGATCTTATAAATCAAGATTATTGTCTTCGATGTTTCAAACTAAAAAATTACAATCAATTAGTTGATATAGAATTTGATCTAAATAGTGTATATAAAAAAATTGAATCAGTAATAGCAGATAAAGCAACCAAAAATAGATACTTTTACGTTATTGATGTTATCGATGTAAAAGGGAGTCGTTTACCATCAATTGAAAATTTATTAAAAAATGAAGATGTTATTTTTTGTATTAATAAAATTGATATATTTCCAAATGTTATTGATAATGATAAAATTTATGACTATGTAATAAATCAATTAGAAGATACACCAATTATTAATAAAAATATTATATTACTTTCTTCTAAACAATTAAATACTATTGATAATTTAATCAAAATAATAAATTCTAAAGAATGTGATAACTATTTTATAGGCGTGTCAAATACTGGAAAGTCTTCATTATTAAATTCATGTCTAAAACAACAAAATAAATCTCAAGATATAATCACTTCATATCACACAAATACAACATTAGATATTATAAATATAAATTTAGGCCTTAACAATAAGGTTTATGATACCCCTGGTTTGCAAATATCTAAATCTATTCTAAATGCAATTGATAAGAAAAATTGAAAACATTTTGCTTATAATGATGAATTAAAGCAATTTACCTATCAGCTAAAAATAAATAATAGTATAATTTGTGAAAAAATTATGTGATTAGAATTACTAGAATCTAATCGTGAGGTTATATCATTTCATTTTTGAACCAATAAACACAATATTTTGCATCGGACAAACAGTAAAAATGTACAAAAGTATCTTGATAATAATGATGAAAAATTAATAAAAACAATTTCTTCTAAATTCATTAAAAAAGTATTTTATTTTAAAGATAATAATGATATAAATATAGTAGTATCTGGGATTGGATGAATATCATTTAAGACCCATGTAGGCCTTAAAATCGCTATCAACACTCCTTATTTAGAGGATAATGAGGTTTATATATATAAAACTAATAATAACTAAAATAAGTTTTAAAAAGGAGAATATATAATGGATGAAAAAATAATTAATCGAATTAATGAATTAAGTTCAATTTCTAAAGAAAGACAATTAACTGAGGAAGAAAAATATGAACAATCAACATTAAGAAAGTTATTTATTGAAAAGTTTAGAAACAATTTTAAATCAGTTTTAGATAATGTTAAATTTGTTGATAAAAAATAGATTTATTGCTTTTTTTAAAATAAAAAATATTATAATTATATAAGTAGGAGTAAATTATGATTGAATGATGAATACTATTAATATCTGTGATTTTTTCACTAATAGGTGGGGGTATTCTTGGTTTTGTAATTACTAGAAAAATGATTAAAAAACAACTTAAGGATAATCCTCCAATTACAGAAAAACAAATAAGAGCTATGTATATGAGTATGGGAAGAAAACCATCAGAATCAGATATTAAAAAGACAATGAACGCTTTTAAACGTGGTGTATAAAATATTTTAAATGCTTAAAATCACATTTAATTCTATTTATTTTTTATAATAAATATTTTAAATAAAATAATAATATACTAAATTTAAATAACCTAAAAAAGGAAAATAACCCAATTTTGATGGGTTTATTATCATTGACGTTGAGGTAAATTAAATGATAAGAATAAATAACCTATCAAAAATATACAATGAAAATTGTGGCAATTTTTCTATAAATATAAATATAGATAAAGGACAAATATATGGAGTTGTTGGACCTAATGGCGCTGGTAAAACAACATTAGTTAAGCAAATATTGGGACTTATTACCCCAAGTGAAGGAGAAATATTTATCAATAATTACCGCCCAATTATTGATAATTGTTTTATTATGAGAGATACTGGTTATATTTCGGGAGAGAACTCCTTATTTAACAATATTAAAGGTATAAAAATTCTTGAGTATAATAAAAAAATAAAGTACAATGTTGATTGAGAATGAACGCTTAAATTAATAGAATATTTTGAATTAGATGTTAATAAGAAAATGAAAAAAATGTCTAAAGGAATGAAGCAAAAATTATCAATTATAACTGCTCTTATGAATAAACCAAAAATTATAATTATGGATGAACCTACATCTGGCCTTGATCCTGTTATGCAAAATAGATTTAATAAATTAATATTGGAAGTAAAAGAAGGATGGGAAAGTACAATAATAATATGTTCCCATAGTTATGATGAAATATCTGCATTATGTGATCGAGTATGCCTATTAAAGAGTGGTAAAATATTTAAAGAGTATAATCTAGAAAAAGATAATATTGATATTATAAAAAATGATTTTATTAATATATTTAATAAGGAAATCACTATTTAATATGAATGATATAAAAACTAAATTCATAAGCTCTAACAAAATGTTGTCTATTAATTTCCAAATTAATAAGAGAATGATTATTTTTTTCTCAACATTTTGATTTGTTTGTATGTTATTTACAATTTTAATTTTGTGGGTTGCAATATCCCCAGAGTTATATATTTGAAAAAATGTTATCCAGGTTTTTCGTGGTAATGGTGGTTCTACTGATGTTAATGGGGGTGTATGTACGTCATTATCTTGAATTATCTTGTCAGCGCCCTCAATTATTTACTATAGTATAGTTAGTTTATATTTTATTAATAAGACACTGATTAAGGAAATTTCAAATGATGAAATATCTTTTTGAATAACATTATCTTTTTCTAGAAAAAAAATTATTACACAAAAATTATTATTTAATTTTATTTGTTTTCTTATTACATATTTACCAGTTTTTTTAATGGTCTTAATTTATGGTTCTATATGTAAAGATGCAAATAAGTATATTGGATTACTTATTGTTGATGGATTTAATTTTGCGCTATTTATGACATTTTTAATTATAATTTATTTTATTTTAGGCTTACTTTTTTCTGAAAAAGGTGTTATTTTAAATATTATAGTTTCATTAATGCTGTTCTATATTTTTTTAACATTTATAATTAATTTGCTTCCCTGAGATTCAGGTTCAAATTATGAATGAGCTAAATATTTTAGATACATTTCTATACAATCATTATTTGTCCCAACTTTAAATCCATCCTCTATTGACCCATCTATAGTTGACATAGACAAAACACGCATAGGAAGATTTGTTTCTCCATATAAAAACCGTTTTAATAATTGAGAACTTCTTGCCATGTGTATAAGTGATTTTTTTCAAGTTGTAATTATAATTCTTTGTATTAAAATGACAGTAAATATTTTTGATAAAATGGATTTATAATCAAAACATAGAGGAGATTTTGATATAATCACTATTAAAGCTGTGCATAAACTAATATAATTAATTGCCATATCTGAGATATATAGTCATATTTATCAGAATGATTATTACTTTTGAAGTTATTTTTAAATAAAGATCTAATTATAGATGATAAATCATAATAAAAAGTAAATATTTTTTTATTATGATATAATAATTATGGAATAAAAAGAAAAGTTACACACACACTCTTATATATAAGTAAATATAGGAAAAGTAACCTTAAGGTAGGGAATAACATTTCCTTAATATTAGAAAGAATACTTTTACCATTAGATATAGTCAATTTTAGGTGAGGTATAAATGAAAAATATCATCATAAAATCAGATTTTGTATTAATTTATATGTACAAACTAAATAGTAATTTAAAGACAAAATTCTCAATTATCTCATTATCTTTTCTTGTGTTTTTTTGTATAACCTTTAATATTGTTTTAGAAATTATTATTAATCAATCAGCTGGAGGATATAAAAAATCAAATCTTATTTTTCTCCTTCAAACATTATTTTCTATTGTTGAATATATTTTAACAATAGTTTTTATAATTTATCTTGTTGGTAGTTTGTTTGGAACTGATTTTAAAGATAAGCAAACATCTATAGAATTGCGACACGGTATTTCATATAAAACAATTTATTTAACAAGAATAGCAGTATTATTTACATTTATTTTATTTTTTGTATTTATTTACTCTCTGTTTGGTGTATTCTTTTGAGCGATTTCTCCATATAAGATGACCGCTATAACTTCTAGAGTATTCTTAACACCATTATTATTTATTTTAGTAATTGATTTGATTGGTTTATTTATTAGTTTAACAATGCATAGCTTTTTAAAAGTTGGGCTAGCAAATAGTTTGAGTACCATAATAACATTAATTATATTATTTGTCTCTTTTATGGCAACATTAATGTCTGGTTTTGTACCAGATTATTTTTCTGCAACTGGAGAGGGGATTTATCTGTATTCTGTTTTAGATAATACCCAAAGTGCATCAGATAAACAAAAACCTGGAAATAAACTATCTGATTATTTTAATGGAGATTGGAATATTGATAATAAATATTTTAAAGATAATAGTATAGCATACAATATTTATTTTAATTATTATACTAAGAATCTTGATAAAGATCAATTACACGGCTCAACTGATTATACAATATCAGATGATTCAAAAACTGATTACTATAATTTTTTATTAGAATCAAATGATAAGCTAATAAAATCTGTAGGAGAGTATTTAAAATTTATTACACTTTTTAATAGAGATGATAATAATATTTGAAATATTAATGAAGGATTTATAAAAAGCCATGTCAAAGTTGACCAATTAAAATTTATCTTTTATAATGTTATAGAAAATTCTTATGCTATTTTTACAAATCAAAAGAATTTAGATTATCCTAGTAATATGTTTTGAGATTCTGGAGCTAAAGTATCTAATGATATAAATAATGCATTTATTTGAAATCCATTTTATCAAATTTGCCAAATGTATGCTGGATGTAATCTTATTGAACCAAAACTTGATACATTCTTAAATAATAATGCCACAATTGGTCCTAATTGTCCTGTTTTTTCAGTTGCCTGGTCTGCAAGAAATTTTAGTGTTTCAAATAGTACAGGAGAAACTAATACTGATAATAGAAATGTCAGAGTTAAATTTATGACAATTAAAAGTAAATCATATTTAAGGATTGTATGTTCAATTTTTTATATTTTACTATTCACAGGACTTAGTTTTGCATATTATAAAAGAAATAAAAAAAGAATTATTAGTTAGGGAGGTCAATATATGAATACATTATTTTTAAATGGTCTAAAAAAATCCTTTAAAGGAAAAGAAGTTTTAAGGGGGATAAATATTGAATTTAAGTCTGGCAAGATTTATGCGTTGCTAGGGTTAAATGGTGTTGGAAAAACAACAACAATAAAATCTATATTTAATGAAATTTTTCTAGATGAAGGTGAGATTTTATTAAATGGAGAGAAAATAAAAAAAGAAGATTATAGTATTTTTCATTATTTTTCTGAAAATGATGATTTACCCAAAGATATGAAAATTTATTCTTTTTTAGAAAAAAATTATTTTTATTGTTATAAAACAACTAAGGGTTTTAGTGAAAATTTAGCAAAACATAAATATATATATTAGAAGATGTAAACTTTAAAAAACAAAAAATTAGTTCACTATCAAGTGGACAAAAGAAATGTGTTAGTTTAATTGCCTGTCTTTTATCAGACCCAAAAATTATCTTTTTTGATGAACCTACTGCAAATTTAGATATAGCAAATAAGGACTCAATTATAGAGTTTATTATGAAGATGGCAAGTGAAGATCGTATTATTGTCATGATAACCCACTTAGTTGAAGAAATTCAGAACTATGTTGATTATTCAATAATCATTGATGATGGATATGTAGTTTTTGAAGGTGAAACTAAAAATAAAGACATTCGTAAGATATTTTCAGAGAATGTTAATATGCGTGGGAGAAAAATATTGAATGTTTAGTAAAGTCTTATTTTATAAATTTAAAAAAGATTTTTTACAAAAAAAATATTTAATATTTTTATTTTTTGTATGTTGTATATCAATATTTTGGGGAATTATAACATCAATTTTGGCAAAAAGTAATTTTCATAAATACATAGCAGGAAGAGGTGGCACTTTACAATATACAGCATATTCATTAATAGTTATAATGATTATAACTATTGTAATTTTTTTATTCACAATAATGAATTCAATAAAATATTTTTTTACAGATATTGAGGAAAAAGAAATTCTCATAGAATATAGAAATGGCCAAACTCCTTTTGCCTCTTTTATGCAGAGAATAATAACACAAGGATTATTAACATATCTTTTGTTCATCTTCCATGTTTTTATTCAGCTATTATTTTACTTTATTAATTATAATAAGGAAAATTTCTTAGTTTATAAATTTACAATTGGCACATTAATATATACCTTCGTTGCAGTTAATATAATGTTTTTTGTTTGTTCTTTTCTATCTATTATTTCTGGTGAAAAGATTTCCTCTATATTTTCAAGTTTATTTCTTATTTTTATCCTCTTCGGTAGCGTTTTTTTTAGCTCTCTAATAAAATATAAAGATGGAGATATTAGTAATATTGATGCTCAAATAAGTTTTATAAGTAATTATTATGATTGAAAAGTTTATAATTCCTTAAAAGATAATACTGATATGAAAAAAGCATTAGCAAAAAGTGATGATTATAAGGAATTTGATGAAAACAAACCTATAGATGTTTCAAATATTGACAATGCAATTGTAAATATAGACCCTAATGATTATAGAGGTATTTATAAAGCTATTGAACCCTTAAATATAAAATGAATGTCTACACCATTATATATTTTACGCTATGTGGATCAGTTCACAGATTGCGGATATAAATTGCCATTTAGTAATTCGGTTTTATTTGAGGATGCTAAGTCAAATATACAAGCTAAAAATTATGAATATTTCAATTATTTTATATTCAATCTTCTAAAAAATAGTTCTCTAAGAATTGAAGAGTTAAAAGAATCAGATCTTAAAAATATAATTAATTTATATAATAAAGAAAAATTAAATATAAAGTTGAATTTATTTAACAATTTAAGTTTACTGCTTTATGGTATTTCTCCATCTGAACCAATTTTAAATAGTTTTATCAATGTGGGGGGGACACCTGTATGTAATCAAGATATTAATATTATCTATAATTTTTCTGGCAATATATTACAGTCTTATGATATTAAGGTCAACTATACAGGTTACATAGTTTCTCCAATTCTGTATTTTCTAATTTGTAATCCTTTAATAATTTCATTCTATCCAATTTTTAAAAGGCGAGCTAAAAAATAGACTATTAATAATAAAAAACTAATTTTTTTAGATATTTATCAAAAAAGACTAGAAAAATAGGGCTTTTTTAATAAAAATCAATAATATTTATGTAAAAAAATAAAAAAAAATCAATTTTATAATCTTTTTGTGGAAAAAAAATTATATTTATTATATAATATTTCTTGGGTCTATAAATGACGAAAAAGGAGAAAAACAAATGAATTATAAAAATAACTATGATGTTATAAATTTTGTTGATAGGGACTTTAAAAATGTTAATTCATTTCTAGTTATCGATAAAGAAAAAAATGGAATTTTATTCGATTGTTGAAAAGGGTCTGTTGAAGGGATAAATAAATATCTTGAAGAAAATAATGTAAAATTATCACATATTTTTTTAGGTCACGGACATTATGAACATATTAATGGATTGGAAAAAATTTATATAAAAAATAATGATCCATGTGTATACATAGGAGCTGATGATTTACCAAATTTGTATGATGCAGAATTAAATCAATCTGCAATATATGATACTGAAAAATTTGCAATTTCAGATAAAGTTAGTAATATTAAAGCAATTTTAAAAGATTCTGTATATAAAATTAATGGATTGACTATTAAAGCTTTTATTAGAACATCACATACAACAGGTTCTATAGTTTATGAAATTGAAGAATTAAAAATGATATTTACAGGAGATGCATTATTTTGTTCACAAAGAACAACAATTTATGATGAAGAATTGACAGATGCTTGGGATGATACTTTACGTTGAGTATTTAAAGCATTTCCAAAAAAATATATTGTTATGCCAGGACATCACGAATATGGGGTAACTCTTAAACAAATATCTAAGAAAAATCCATATGTTAAAGAAATTCTAAAAAATAAGAAATAAAATTTTACAAATCATAAGAAATAAATTTCTTTTATATGTTTGTACATATAAAATTAAATTTATTTTTTATTTTCCTTGGTAATTTTTTCTAATTCAACTTCTGCAATTTTTTTACTATCATTATAATTTAATTCTTCTCCTCTAAGTATTTTTTTAATATTAGACCAATGGCGAATTACAAGGATAATACAAGACAAGGTGATTATAATGCATATTGTAAAATAACTATCACAAAATGAGCTTTTTATAGCCATATAATGTGTGTTATAGAAATTAAAATATAAATTGTTGTCATATGCTTTTTGATAAAAATCTAATCCATTTTTAATATAAGTTATGTTTCCAGAAAATATCGGAATTCATAATAAAATTGTAACAATAATTGCAGATAGCAAACTAGATACACTCACTTTTTTTGATATTTTTAATATAATAAATCAAATACCGATAAACATTAGACAAATAAGAACATTTGCAATTAATAACATTCCTGTAAATGTGCTTACTGCCTTTCCTCCCTTAAATTTATGATATATTGGTCAGCAGTGACCAATTAACGCAAAAAATGCAGAAATTACCATACTTGTTTGCCTGAATTCGTTTATTTTAATAGCTAAAAATATCATTGCCACAAAAGTTGCTAATATTGGCTTTAAACCATCCAAAACCGCAACAAGGGCACCAATTTTCTTTCCCAAATATCTAGAAACATTTGTAGCCCCAGGGTTACCAGAACCTATTTTTTTTATATCAATATGTTTAAATTTACAAATGATGACACCAAAATTAATCGACCCGATCAAGTAACTAATAATACATGTTATTATTGTTCCAACATTTTCTCTTAACATATATTAATTATAACAAAATTAAGCCAAAAAATGAAGATTAAGTATAATCTTTCTTTTTTTGGCATTATCAAGCAATAATTATATAAAAAATTATATATAATTATAATAGGGAATAAATGTGTATGTTTAAAAAATATGATGGTTTATCAAAGCAAGAATTAGATATTGAGAATCAAAAAATAACAGATCAATATTTAACTTTTAAAAAACAAGAAAAAGCCTTAGTTAAACTTAAGAACCATAATCTTTGACTCTTATTTTTAATTCCAGTTTTTGGATTATTTTTTTACCAAGTAGCATATAAAAGACGTGGAGAAATCCCCGAAATTAGAGATTCATTGCTGCAAATTAAAGAAAAATTAATATATTGCGAGTTAAATACATTGTATATTAAAAAATTATTAAAAAATATTGAAAATAACGAGGCTAACGAGGTTATAGATGCCAAAATTGATACTTCTAATAAACCTGTCAAAATAAATAAACAAAAAAATAAATAAGACTTTTACAAATAACAACAACATTAAAAAAGAATAGAAGAAGACTATATGGACATATCGACTTTAAAAACATATATAAATAACTTTCAAAAGATTAAATTTATTTTTATAACAAATTTTCTTTTGGTTAATAGAGTTCTTTTTGAAAAAAAATATGACATCAATTTGACTAAGATAATAATTTCTAAAAATATTAATTATTGTAATGAGACAGATTTTTTTTGTTGGAAAGAATCAAAATATGAAATCATTGAATCTTGCTTATCACCAGAAGAAATAAATGAAATTTATAAAAATTATGATAATGTTATTTTCCAAAAGGAGTTGCCGATTGATTTTTGTAATAATAAAATTAAGAATTTTTTTGAAAATGGTGATTTTACAAAAATTAAAGACTTAGAAAATGTTGATTACTATCTAAGTTCAAAAGTTGCACATGGGAACCAACTTGGTAGACAAATTGGATTTCCAACAGCAAACCTTGTTGCTCAAAATGAACTAACAATTCCTGAAGGTGTTTATTCTACAATAACATCTTATAATAAAACTGAATATTGAGGTGCAACATGTGTAAGATGACTAAATCATAAATTGCTTATAGAAACATATATATTAGATTTTAATGATAATTTATATGATAAAATTTTAACAATCAATTTCAAAGATAAAATTAGAAATAATATCTCAGTTGATTCTATTGAAAAATTAAAAGAACTTATTGGAAGTGATGTTGAAAATATAAGAAAGCGAGGATTATTATAGTGCTTAAGATTGGCTGCCATGTTAAATATAGTGCTGCAAATAAATATTTACTTGGAGCACTAGATGAAGCAAAGGGTTATGGAGCTAATTGTTTTATGATATTTTTAGGAGCACCGCATAATACAAGAAGAGCTGACTTTGAAAAAATGTTTTATAATGAGTTTTGTGAAAAACTAAAAACAGATGACATAAGTATTGATGATGTTGTTGTACATTTACCTTACATTGTAAATATGGGTAATTATCGAAAACAAGAAGTTATAAATTTTTCAATAGAATTTATAATCAGTGAAATTTTAACAGCTGATAAAATCGGGATTAAGAAACTTGTTCTTCATCCTGGTTCTAAATTAGATGGAGATTTAAACTTATCCCTTGATAGTTTAGCAGATTCGTTAAATAAAATAATTGCAAAGACTAAAAATAGTAAATCAATAATATGTTTGGAAACAATGGCTGGAAAGGGCAATGAGATCGGAAAAAATTTTGAACAACTAGCCTACGTAATTGAAAAAGTTATTGACAAAAGTAGAATTGGTGTTTGTTTTGATACGTGTCATCTTCACGATGCTGGATATGATTTATCAAATTTTGATGCAGTTATTAATCAATTTGACCAGGTTGTTGGTATTGAATATTTACAAGTTATTCATCTAAATGATAGTAAAAATATAATTGGAGCACATAAAGATCGACATGAAAACATTGGCTATGGAGAAATTGGGTTTGAAAATCTTTTAAATGTTGTTTATCATGAAAAGACAAAAAGTATTTTAAAAATATTAGAGACACCATTTATTGGAGATCGCTGTGTCTATAAAGAAGAAATTGAAAATATTAAAAATAAAAAGTTTGTTGACTTTTTAAGATAGGAGTTTAAAATGGATAGTAAAAGTTTAGAAGAAATAGTTAATAAGGAACTTGAAGAAGTTAGTCCAACTAGTGAACAAGAATTAGAACAATTAAAGAATAAACTATTAGGAAAAGATGGGATTATTAATAGCCAATTAAAAAATATTAAAAATTTCTCACCAGAAGAAAAGAAAGTATTTGGTAGAAACGCTAATCTTCTAAAGGATAAAATCACTAATTTTATTAATAATAATTTAGAAAAAATAAAATTAGCTTCTATTAATAAAAAAATAAAAAATGAAAAGCTAGATATTTCAATTGATGGTGTTAATTATTCAACCGCTGCTTATCATATTATTACAAAAACAATCGATGAAATCCTTGAATTTTTTATTCAAAATGGATTTAAAATAATTGATGGTCCTGAAGTAGAATCTGACTATTATTGTTTTGAACAAGTAAACATCCCAAAAGATCATATTGCTAGAGATATGCAAGATACTTTTTATTTTGATGAAAGTATTTTATTGAGAACTCACACCTCTTCTAATCAAGTCCGAGAAATGGAAATTAATAAAGATAAATTTAAACAATTAGCAATAATTTCTCCCGGTAAAGTATATCGTCGAGATACAGATGATGCAACACATTCACACCAATTTACCCAAATTGAGGGGATGTTAATTGGAGAAAAAATTAATTTGGGTAATTTAAAATCAATTTTAGATTTATTTATAAAATTTTTCTATGGTAAAGATAGAAAAACACGTTTAAGAACTAGTTATTTTCCATTTACAGAGCCAAGTGTTGAGGTTGATGTTAGTTGTGGGATATGTAATTTAAATGGTTGTAGTGCTTGTAAAAATGAAGGTTGAATTGAAATTCTTGGTGCAGGGATGATACATCCAGAAGTCTTAAAAAATGGGGGATATGATCCTGAAAAAGTGTCTGGATTTGCATTCGGTATTGGTGTTGAGAGAGTTGCGATGTTAAAATATAACATAAGAGACATTAGACACTTATACAATAATGACCTTGAATTATTTAATTTATTTATAGGAGAAAATATATAATATGAAGCTAAATCTTAATCTATTAAATAAGTTTGTTGATTTATCAAATTTACAATTAAAAGATATTGTGAATAGATTAACAGATTCAGGATTTGAAATTGAGTCTATTGAACCATTCATTGATTGTGATAAATTAACAATAGGGGAAATAGTTGATGTTCAAAAAGATAAAACCTATGAAAAAGTTAATATTTGTAATGTTAACGTTGGAAATAAGGTAATTAAAATTTTAACAACAGCTACAAATGTTTATAAAGGGATGAGAGTATTGGTTGCTCTTGATGGTACAGAACTTCGATCAATTAATAAAAAAATTGTAAAATCAAAATTATACAATCATGATAGTGAAGGTATGTTAATTGGCTTATCTGAATTGGGAATACCAAATTCATATTTATCAGAAGAGGAAATCAATTCTATATATGAATTGGATAAAAAAGCTCCGATTGGAGAAGATGGGGTAAAATATCTTGGATGGGGACTTTCTATTTTAGATGTTTCAATTCTTCCAAATAGAATTGATGTTTATAATTATTATAATTTTGCAAAAGAATTTTCTAGCTTATTTAACATTAAATTAAGAACAGAACCATTTATAAAAAAAATAATCCCAGCATCTATAGAAAACGATTTACAAATAAAAGTAACTAGTAAAAATTGTGAACTTTTTTCTTTGTCAAAAATTCAAGATATAAAAATTTCTATGTCTCCATTATGGCTTAGAGCTATTTTATGAAAAAATGATATTAATGCTGTTAATAATATTGTTGATTATGGAAATCTTATCGCAATCATACTAAACCAACCAGTTAATATTTATGATTATGATAAATTAAACTCAACAACTTTTGAAATTAAAGAAGTTAGTGATACTAATATCAATTTACTAAATAACAGAGAATATAAATTGAATAATAATTTGTGTGTTATTAATAAAGGTATTGTTGCAATCGCTGGGATAATGGGAACTGTAGATTCAACAGTTGATACAAATACTAAAAATATTGTTTTAGAAGTTGCAAATTTTAGTTTTAAAAAAATTAGAGAAGAACAAAAAAAACTAGGTTTTTCAACAGATTCATCATTGAGGTATTCACGAGGTGTTAATTCTTTAGAATATGAATTTACACATCAATTATTTTTTAATTTTTTAAGTAATGAACAAAAAAATGCTAAATACTCATATATTGTTACTAAAAAATCAAATAAATTAGAAACCAAACTTACTCCTATTAATGTTGATTTTGAATATCTTAAAGAATATAGTTCGATTGATAAATTAACAATTAATGAAGTTGAAAAGATTTTAAAAGCTTTATGGTTTAATGTTGAAAAAAATAATAATGTTTTAAAAATAATTTCTCCAGTTTTTAGAAAAGATATTTTAACAAAACAAGATATTGTCGAAGAAATAGTCAGATATGTGGGATATGAAAGAGTAAAATCAATAGCCCCATTAATTTCTATTAACAATGATAAACCATTTAATTACTTTTATAAATTCTTAAGACATTTACGCTCTTATTTGGTAAATCACGGTTTTTTTGAAACTATTAATTACTCACTAACAACAGAACATAAAGCCAAAGAGTTTAATATTCTATATAAACCGCAAAAATACTGGCAATTGGCAAATGAGATTAGTACCAATAGAAGTACTATGCGCTCTAGTTTAACACCCGGTCTCTTAGAAACTGTTATTTATAATAACAACAAGCAAGTTAAAAATGTTAATATTTTTGAAATATCAAAAGTTTATTTTGATAATAGAGAAGAGATTGTTTTAGGAATAGCTAGTGATGGTTTAATTCATCATTCAGAATTATATAAAGCAAATAATTATAATTTTTACGCTTTAAAAGGAATTGTAGATGGTATATTCAATTTAAGTAAATTTGATAGCGACATGATAGAATATAAAAATATTGAAGAAAACAGTGATCTTCATTTTGGAAAATCGGCTCTAATATATTATAATAATGATTTAATTGGTTATTTAGGAGAACTTCACCCTCTAAAAAAAGATATATATAAAATAAAAAATCAAACTTATGTTTGTGAGTTAGATCTTAAAAAAATTTATGAATTATATAGAAGTGGACAAACAATTAGTAAGGACATTAGTATATTCCCAAAAGTTACTAGAGATATTTCCTTTACAATTAAGGATAACTTAAATATTAAAAATATCATAAAATACATAAAATCATTAGCAATTTCAAATTTACAAAATATATACATTTTTGATGTTTATAAAAAGGATGAAAATGAAAATGAAAAATCTGTTGCTCTTAGGTTTGAATTCCAGGATGCAAACAGAACATTAAATGATGAAGAAGTAAACATAAAATATGAAAAAATAAAAAAAGAAATTATCACAAAATATAATGTGATAATTCGAGAATAATTATATATATTATGAATTTAATAATTAATTAAGCTTTAAATGTACACCTACATTACAAGTTCAACTCCATCAACATAATCTGGTAATTCTGAAAATAAGATATTTTCTATCCCGTCCTTGTACGTTGTGTCAATCAATCCACATCCAACACAATTTCCCAAAAGGCGAATATAAACTATGCGGTCCTTAAAAGAAACAAATTCCATGTCGCCGCCATCAGCATTTACAAATGGTTTTAATTGGTCTAATATTTCAATTATTTTATTTTCTATATCTTTTTCTTTATTATCCATGTTGTTTAACACTTTCTATAAAAAAATCAATCTTATACAAATAGATTGATTTTTATTTAATAATATAATTATTAGAATCTATGACATTAAACGTGATTTTTCACGTGCTGCTTTATTTGGCTTATAAACACCTTTAGTAACACTTTTATCAATTAAGCTCACAGAATAATTAATTAATGTATCTTTGTCTTTATCGTTAGCCTCTTTTGCAGCCAATGCTTTTTTAATAGAAGTCTTAACTTGTGATCGGAATGATTTATTTCTAATTCTTGCCTTTTCATTTGTTAATATTCTTTTTTCTTGTGACTTTATATTTGCCATTCTTCTCCTTTTTTCAAGTAAATACATTCTTTATTATAGATGTTATTTAACAAGAAATCAACCTTTTTTTGTTAAAAATAACAAATATTTAATAATCTATTTACATTTATTTCTTAATAATAATATAATTATATTAGAAAATGGTAAATATGAATAAATATTTTATATTCAGTGATGATTGACTATTAGCCAAAAAACAAGTTAAAAAAATATGTGATAATTTAACCGAACAAACAGATAATTTTGAAATTATTGAGTTTTCTTTTATTGAAAATAAATGTAAAGATATTTTAAGTAATGTCTTTACTATTTCATTATTTACAGAAAAAAGAATATTTATTATAAATGATGCCAATTTTATTATTAAAGAAACCACAAAATATAATAGTGATTTTTCAATTGATTCTGTTAAAGAACTTATAGATTATCAAGGTAGTGATTACTTAATTTTTACTTGTATAGGAAAAAAAGAAGATACAAAATCAACAATTATAGGCGAAATAAAAAAAGAGTGTAAATATTTAAACATAATGTCACCAACAACAGATGAAAAAAAAGAAAAATTAATTTCTAAATTACAAAAAAATAATGTTGACTATGATTTAGATGCTATAGATTATTTTTTTATTAAAATACCTGAAAATGATATGAGTATATATAATAACGAAATAAAAAGGTTAACAACATCAAAGGAAAAAATAACTATTAAATTAATTGATACTCTTATCTCAAAATACTTAATTTTTGATTTTTTTACAATGCAAGAATCTTTTTTACAAAAAAATATTAATAAATTTTCTAGAATATATGATGATTATATTTTGGTCAATGATAGTGTGTTAGGTCTTTTATATTCATTATCTAAAAACTTATGTTTAGTTCGAAATATATATTTTCTTAAGGAAGAGGGGTTGTCAAACCCAGAAATTTCTAAATTATTAAAGCAAAATCCTTATCGAATTAAGTTATTACAAGAGAAAAATAAATTCTATAATAAGGATATTATCGATGTACATATCAAGATAAACGATCTTACTTGGAATGTTTTAAATAGTGTATATGATACTAAAATAATTCCTAAAATTGAATTATTAAAGTTAATGATAAATTAGTCTTTATTAAATTTTAAAAGAGTATTTATGATTTATTTTATTTACACGAAAATTAATATTAAAATAAGATAAATTAATGAGAAGTTTATATGTTTTATGTAAGAATTTACAAATTCAAATGATTTTAACATGAAGTGGGATATAATTTATTTTACTTTTTTTAGGTAAGATTTGTTGTATAATAATAATATGTATTACTATAAACATAATTATGTTTTTACAGCACATTCTTTAAATAGAATTCGCCAAAGAATTAATTTGACAAATAAAGAAGAATTTGCATTAAAAGATGAGGTAATTGGTTTAATTGAAAGTTCTGTATACAACTTTGAAAGTTCTAATCACTTGTATATTAGATATAAAAATACCAATATCTTTTTTGTGATTGATAAATTAACAAATGCCATTATTACCGCGACTCCAATTTCACACACAAAGATGTTAAATCTATTAACAAAGTAGCTTATAAGATTATTTTTTTAAAAAATCCTTATGATTATTTGAGAAACGAATATAGTAGGATTTTATGTTATTTATTGATTATTGTGATAAAATAAATAAATAAGAAGATTATTAATCTTTATAAAAAGGAGAATTTTTCTCTAATGAGAAATAACTTTATTTTACCAGAAATATTTTTAGATTCATGAAAACTAGATGATAAATTACATATTAAAAATTACGCTCTAAATGAAAATGTAAAAGAAGATTTACTTAAAAATGAGTATATTTTGTTTCGAATGTTTGCAAACCACAGCGCCTTTGATATTAATAAATTATATAACCAATTTATTCATATTTCAACAGTTGCTAAAAAAATTTTTGATAGTAATATTGAAAAAAATGAAGATATATTATTATCGGGACAAGAAACATTATTTATTAAATATTACTATTTTTTAATAAGTATTTTAAATAACACATATGAATTTAAGTTTAATGAAAAATCTTTTTATGCAAAAGATATTGAATTTTTAGATATTAACTCTAGAGAAAGAATGTATGTATTGTTGACAATAAACTATATTCTTTATGATTTTTTTGATGTATTATTTACTGAAAAAATATTTAAGGGTCTTGATGGATATGTTGCAGATAATTCAGAATTTTTTGGAAAAACACAATTTAGAAATATTATAAATTTTCCAGATAATTTAGAAAATGATGGAGATTTTAGATTTATTGATTTTCATTTTCATAATATTGTCAATAATACATTTTTAAAATTTGTTATGCCAGATACTAAGAAAACATTTGGAAAAACATTTATTGCAACCGCTTTTTCAGCAGCAAAATTTATTGATAAAAGATTTGATATCACAACATTATCTTTTTTTGTAGTTTCGCCAAGTCTTTGTATGGCAGTGGTTCATTTAGGGCCAGGAAGGGGAGAAGTTAGACCAATTTTTGATGTAATTAAAGATAATAAAGTAAATATTACTATCTTAAAAGATATTATGAATGCAGATCATAATATTTTTATGAATGGTGTCTACTTATCAGATGACCAAGAAATACAGTTTAAAGGGTATTTTATTGATGATAAACAGTTAAAATTTATAAATGATTCATTATTTAATTGATTAAAATAGAATATAGATTTTTATTAAAAATTGTAAAAAAGCTAAAAAACCCTTTATTTATGGGCTTTTTTAAAGTAAATAAAGGATAAAAAATACTAATTTTATTGTATTAACTCCTATTCAAAGTTATAATAATAGAGAGTGTTTATATAAAATAATAACAAATTTTTTATGAAATATCATATAAAATTTAATTTTTATAATTTTATTAATTTTTAGGGGAATAAAATGCATTTAAAATTATTAGAAAATACCAAAAAAACAATACAAATGTATTGAGTTATCGGAACAATTGGCGCGCTTCTAGCATTGAGTGGTTTTTTTTATTCTATTTCTCCTGGTATTAATACTTTACAATTAATTAATTCCCTAAGATCAAATGGTTTTGTTGTTAATCTTTTATTTTCATATAATTCAGAAAAAAAAGTTTTTTTTCTAACCCCATCATTATTTCTAATTTATTTTATACCAATTATATTTGGTGTGACAACAATCGGCTATCTTATTTATTTAATTAAAACAAATCAATCTAGTAAAAATATTATAAGTTATAAAGGGGTTGAAATTGTAAAAATAGTAAATGATTATTTACGTATAAAAAATTTTATTTGGACTTTTTTTGTCTTTGATATTTTAGCTCTTTTATTTCAAAGAGTGGCAATTTCTCCATTTGTTTTTGGTTCTTTTTCTTGTATTTATGACCAAGAGAAATTTTCAATAATGCAATTAAATACCAATAGTATCAGGGGCTATGACAGCTCTAATAACAATATGATATTTTGATTGGATTTTTGAAATTGATTTAAATTAAATGTTTATACATTAAATTCATCAATATTTGGATTTTTTTATTTTCTAAATCTACTACCTATTCTTATATCATTGGGATTGGGAATATATACTATTATTGGTGGTTTAAGCAATATTAATGAATTATCAAATAAAATTAATAAATTAATTTTTGATGGAAATTTTACAAGATTAAATCCTCAATTTAGTAAGGAGGTTGTAAAAGAATATGTTAATCCAAATAAATTAAGAATAACTTCTGAAATAATTAATCTTAATAAGAAAAAACCCGCAGCATTGCAAAACCTTCTTAATAATACAATGTATGAAAAATCTGTTACAGAAGAATATGCTAAGAATGAAAAAAATGAATTATTAGATAAAAGCAAAAATAAGAAAGAGCGTGGGATATACCTTATAAAAAAAGGAAGCAAATTTTCAGCAAAACCTCATAGTGGCAATAAATATGATGATATTTTGGGTATGGATGCAACACAATATTTAGAAGACCTTGATCTAAACGGGGAAAAAATAAATAATGATATAAAGCCCCAAACTTTTAACACTAATATAAATGAACCCTATTTTCAAGAAAACCTCAGAAAAACAGCTACTATTTATGATGAAACTGAAACTTTTGATAATACAGAAAAATATGGTAATCATGTTCAACTTTTAAGTCAAATTTATAATTTAGAATCAAACCTAGAAAAACTAATTAATAAAAATATTCTTGATGAAAAAAATAATGATTATTTACCTTATGATTTAAATGGCTTTGAACAAGAAATTTCAATTCCAAACCTTATTGTTAATAACAATACATTTATTAAAGATAAAAAACAAGAGACTATAAAACAAATAAATAAAGGCCATATTAACGAGTCAATTGAAGAAGAAAATGTAACTAATTTTGATATTAATGGAAATAAAATTGAAAGTATTGATGGGGATAAATCGAGAATAATTAGCGATAGTCAAGATCTTGTCTTTAACCCCAATTTGGAAATTAATAATGATATTTTAAGTACCGATGATGAAGATGAAGATCGTGCTACTGAAAAATTTTCTCAAAATAAAGAACCTGAATATTTTGATAATAGAGAATATAATTTAGACGATAATTATTATGACCCTAATAATCAATATCCTCAAGAAGCTCAGTATGGTCCTAATAATCAATATGACCCTAATGCTCCATATCAATATGATGAATATGGCAATGTCATCTATTATGATAATTATCAACAACCACATTATCAACAAAATAATCCTGATCAAGAAATTCTAGATAACATAAATAATAATTTAGAAGAAGATCAAACTAATGCAATTGATTTTCAACAAGATGATGTTGAAAATAAAAATCAAGACCCAACAAATATTCTTGATGATGTTAGCAAATTAGATTATGCTACTAAGATGAGAATGATTGGTGTTCCAGATGAAGAGGAATATTATGAGCTTTCAGATGATGATATATTAAAGACTCAACATATAGAAGTGGTCCCACCACACGCTGTTGAGACAGTTGCATCTTCATTAGATAATACTGAATTTATTATTGATGTTGAAAATGATCAAATACATAAGATATCTGCAAGCGCAGACAAAAGAATAAAAAAATTATATAAGAAAAAGTTTAAAGAACTCAATTTTAATTTTGAAGGATTATGAAAAAATAAAGAAAAATACTTTTCTTCAATTGTAACTGAAGAAAAAATCCTTTTTTCTGATAATATCTATCTTTGTGAGGTAGAACTTTTTAATATAGACAATAGTAAAAATTTTGTAAATGAAAATGTTATTGAAGAAGCAAGAAAATTATATGAGTATGAAAAAGATAATATGCTTATTCCAACTGAAGTTAAAATCCCAAAATTTTTTGAAGGAAATTCATATGTCCTAGAAAATGCTCAACAGATTTTATTAAAAGGTGGAGAATTTGATTTACTAAGTTATGGAAATGATAAAGGAAAATATGTATTTGAGGTTGGGGATGATCTTTTTTATGCTAAATGTTATATTAATAGTAACAAACAACTATCTCATATTGACAATTTAATTTTATATGGGAAAGATGTAAATGGTTCATTTAAGCCATTAAATTCTAACAATGAATATTTTAATTATCGAGATAAAAAGGTTCATTGTGATATTAAAAATAGATATATTATCGATGATGATGGTGAGTTTCAAAAAATAACATACATATTCACTGGGATTAAATTTGCAGAAGAACAAAATGCTTTAATTGACCCAAAAACACAAAAAAAAGTTGTTCCATTTTATCTCAAACCACAAGGTAAAAAATATTTAGTCGATTACAATAGAATTTTTTTAATAACAAATACGGGAGAGGCTATAAAAATTGGCCTAAATTTTGATTATAAAGATAAAAATAACAATGAAAAGTTTGTTGAAAATGAACCACTATTTTCAAGAGATTATAATGGTGAAATAGTAAAAATAAATTTTGAGGATTTTGTACCTTATTGAACAAGCAAAAGTGAAATCAAAGAATTTAAAAAACATTTGTTTTATATAACAGATGATTTTGAGTTTGTACAATATACTTCTGGAAAAATATATAACGCAATTACAAATGATAAAATGGCAGAAGTAGATGAAGATATGCACTATCTAGATACTAAAGGTAAAAAGAAAATTGCAGAAAGAATTAACCTTTGAGGGGTCTATCAAGAAAATAAATGTAAACTTCATTTTAAAGAGTTCAAACAAATACCTATCAATATGAATATTTTACATCGAAGAGTTGACTTTTTCAATAAAGAAAATTTAGCGATCAACCAAATTATTCGTTTTATAAATAATCGTGGAAAATTAGCTCGTTTAGATAAAGCCGAAATTATGGCAAACCTAGGAACTAGTGTTAGAATGTTTAATCAACTTCTAGAAAAAGCAACTGCTGTTTTTAAATCAAGAGTTTATCTTGATTCAGAAATTAAAGAAGAGATTATTGATGAAGAAATAAAAAAATTGGGAATTTATTTTGAAAATGGAAAAAGAATAGTTGCAAATCTTGATAATATTTGATTTAAGGAAAAAGGAGATAAAGTACCTCTAGATAAAAACTATGGTTATATTGATGTTGACAGAAAATATAAATACGCTTTTAATAAGCGAGTTTTTACAATGAATATATCTGGAAAGCCAGCGAAACTGACTTTTATTGATGCTTATTTTAAAATTAATGGTCAAGCTTATGATTTTTATGTAGAAGAATTAATACCTTATTATATTAATGAAAAAGGACAAATAGATTTTATTCCTCGTGGAAATAAAATAATTGCACATATTAAGGATAGTAACGCCTCACACACATTAGATGATAAATATAAATTTACACTTGATGGAAAAATCTTACATGGTGCATATTATCAATGTACAACAAGAATTAATAAAAAATCATATGAAGTAAAATTTTATAAAACTAGATTTGAACAAACTGATTTTGTTTTGAATATGACAAATATCGTTGTTTTAAAACCATATGTTAATAATAATGATGGTGAAGAAATAATGATTAGTTCTAAACAAATAGAATATACTAGTGAAAAAGGGACTGCAATTGCAAATAATGGTGTTGAGTATGTCCCTTCGCCAATAAATATCCCATTACATTTATCAAATCTTAAATGCTTTTCTTCACAAGGATATATAAAAGGAAAACGTGTTAAATGAAAAATATGTATATTAAGTTTAGCAGAGATAGAAAATAAAATAAAAAATACAGAAGATACACCTTTCATATATAATGCATATGGAGATGAATATCCTCTTGGCCCAGATAATAATTTATATACATGTATAAATGGTATCTACTATCTTTTAGATAGTGATTTAAATTATTATGATAATGAAAACAAAATAAAAGCAGATATTGACAATATTTATACAAAGCTACTAACTAGCCGTAAAAAATATGTAAAAGTTCATTATAAGTTTTTCCAATACAATGACTATAATTTCAAAAACCTTATTACTTTAAGCGAATCAAAAGCAGTTTGTTTAAATGATGGTAAAAGTAAGAAAAAAATTAATTCCTTGGAAAATGTTTTTGTTGTTTCAAGAAACGATAATCTGATTAGAATATCTGATGATTTATTTATCCGACAAAAAAATAAGGCCCGTATAAATGCTTATGGATTACCAATAGTGATGTTAGTTGATAGTGATCGAATTCCTTTAGAGTGAATGAGAATTAGAACAACAATAACGTCTATAGAAAAAAACACTTATGACAGTATTGTAAATAAAACATATGTTGTTGCTAATGATAAAAATATTCGCAAGTCAAAAAGTAAAAGAATTTACACAATGGTTGAACCTGAATCATATGCTATTCTTGATGAAAATTTAAGATATAATTCATTAACAGGGGAAGAAGATCTTCTTGCTGATAAAAAAAATATATATGTAATTATTAACAAAAAATATAAAAAAATAATTTGAGCACCAAGTTTTGACAATGCTAAGATTTTATTAGAAAAACAAGAAACAACAGAATTTGATTATAAAGTTGCTCCTAAAATTTTTGAACAAGTAGAACAATCAATTGAATCAAAATCAGCAGAACAAATAATTGAAGATACATCATATGTAGAAAAAGATTTAATTCAATTAGATCAAGCAATTTATGATTTTGAACTTCCAGATAGAACAGATCCTGTCATTGAAGGGGTTCATCCTATAAATCGATATGTAAACAATTTCACTGTTAGAGATAAAGATAATAATATTAAACAAATTGATATATCTAGAATTTTTGTTCTTGCCAAAGATGGGGAAGTTTATAAATTAAGAGATAATAATACATTTATAAATTTTAATGGTGACATTGTCGAGTTCGACCCAGTTGAATATTTATTATTTGAACAAAAAGATGATGAAACATTTGAAGATATTAAATATATTAATGAAGAAAAATATCCGGTAATAAAATTTTCTGATGGTGATGAGGTTATTGTAAGCGATGATAATATAAACATTATTGTAGCTAATGGTAATTTTTATAAATATAACGATGACCTTACATATGTTGATGAACAAAATAAAGTTATTCAAATTACAGATGAATTAATTATTTGTGTTTCTCCTTATTTTGATGTGACAAAATTATCAAAAGACCAAATCATAAACTCTGAGTATTATTCAAAAAAATATATTGAGAAAAAGAATTATTACAAAAATGGTGATGATCTTATTGAAGTTGGTCCAAACGAAAAACTTTATACATTGAATGATGTTGGAGTTTTTGTCCCTGTTTTGGATGATGGAACATATTATAAAAATCAAAATGAAGTTGCTGATGTTGGTTTAAAAGAAAAATTTATAAAAAATAATGACGGAAAATATATTCCAATAATAAATAAATATACAGATGATTCAAGAGTTGCATATTATATTGATGATAATCTTGATGAAGTTATTGTTGATATGAATAACCGTTATGCAAAAAATAAAATTGGAGAGTATACTCCTATTGATAAAAATAATTTATTTGAATATGAAGAGAATATATTTAAAAAAGCAGATGATGAAAATGCATACACAAAAAATAAAAATGGGGATTATGTTAAATTATCATATCGCTATACTGTTCCTTATAAAACCCCATATTATGTTGATGAGATTGGGCGCTATATTAATCTTTTAAATAAAAAATTGTTCACAAAAGATATTAACGGAGCGTATTTAGCATTAAACAATAACTTAGAATATATTGGAAAAGATGGTCAATTAAAATATGCCCAAGAAAAAAATATCTATTTTTTAGATAAAAATTTACAGTATCAATTGGTGTCATGAAGTTATGAAGATGATTCATTAAATACAAATCATTTTAAAATTGTAACATCTTATGTAATAGATGAGTATGGACAAATTTATGATTTGCCTCGTGATTTGCCACTTTATGTTGTTGATGAATTTGGAAAATTTAATGAATATTTACCATCAAATAATGATATAAATTATTTGTACTTAGCAAGAGAAAAATTTATAAAAAATACTTCTGAAAAAATGATACCAATTATTGTTGAAGTAAAAAGACCATATACTTTAGAGGCTAATGGTGAATATCTTGATGTAAGTATGAAACAATTATTTGTTCTAAATTCTAAAGACAATTACACACAAATTGACAGTAATTTCTTTTATATTGATACTGATGGATTTCAAAAAAATGCTAGAAATTCAGATCTTTTTGCTATTGATAATGATGGATTTTATAAGTTAGTTAAATGAATAAAATATAGTGAATTGGACATTAACTTTATAGAGAATAATGCAAATAAAATCCCTTACTATCTTGATCAAAATAAAAATAAAATTCCTGCAAAAAATATGCCTTTATACCGTCAAAATGATGAAGGTAAATTTGAAAAAATCAAATCATTCGAAAATAATATAGATACTGCACTTATTTCAAATATTAAATGTTTTATTAAAAATGAAAATGGAGAATATATTGATGTAATATGAGAACAAAGTGTACCATCTTATTATAACTATGTTGGCAATCTTGTCCCAGCCCATGATAAGATATTTTTTGTCCTACTTAAAAATGGTCTATTTGTTCCGATTAATAAATTTAAAAAATATGTTGATAATGAAGGCCATATTCTCAATGCAGATAATATGGAAATGTTTATTATTGACCATTTAGGTGAATATGTTCCTGTTATTTATAATGATATCACTGGGATTAAATATGAAAATGATAAAGAACTTCTATATTCAAGACCATTTATTATTGATAAAAATGGAAAACAAATATCAATTGATAAAATTAAGACATATACTATAGATGACTATGGCAATTTTGTTGTTATTGATAATGATTTTCATTATATTGATGCAAATGGAGAAGTTAAAAATGCAAAAGATCGTGAGATTTTTTATAAGGAAAATAATAAATACATTCCATTAGTGACAAAAGTTTCAATCCCTTATTATTTAGATAATAAGGGGAATAAAGTATTTATAGATAAAAGTGATTTATTATATGTATTGAATAAAAACAATCAATATTCATTAGTTGATAAATCTTTTTGATATCGAGATGCTGATAAAAAAAGATATAGTGCACAAGAAAAAGAACTTTTTATAAGATTGGCCGATAATAAGTATGTGCCACTAAGTTGAGAAATAGACAATCAAGACAGTGAGAAACTTATTGATACAATAACTAAGCAATATTATCTTGATAAAGAAAATAATAAGGTATTTTGTGATCATGAATCATTTTATATAAAAGATGATAATGATAACTATATTAGCGTTAATGAGGATTTTGAATATATTAATAAGGAAGGTAAGACAATAAAAGCAGAAGGAAACACCCTTTATGTTGTCGACGATCTTGATAATTATGTAGAGGTTATTAATGAAGAATATAGACCATATATCCTTGATGATGAAGGAAAAATCAAACTCTTTCAGAATAAATCTTTATTGGCAAAAAGTAAAATGGGAAAATATTTTATCTTAGATTCTAAACTTCAATATTTAGATAATGATACAAATATTATAAAAGCAGATATTAATGAAATATATATTATCGATGAAGATGGTTCATATAAAAATGTTAAATGAGTAGATAATGAAAACTACATTAAAATATCTTTAAGCATCACACCAAATTATAAACCATATTATGTTACAAAAAGTGGTAAATTTAAACCTATAGGAAATAAAACAGTATATGCGCTAATTAATGGAGATTATATTCCCCTTAATAGTGATTTTGAGTATGAAGACCAAAGTGGAAAAATTATTTCCGCATTGGACCAAATTCTTTATATCAAAAACAGTGTTGGATTATATAAACATGTTATCTGAAGAGAAAGTAATATTAAATCAAAACCATTTTATATAAATAAAAACAATGAAGAAATAATTGTTGAGAATGCACAAATATTTACAAAAAATGGTAAAGGTGAATATGTTCCTGTCGATAAAAATAATTTATATGTAGATTATAATGGAGAAATAAAATCTGCCCTAGATAATGAACAATTCATTATTGATGAAGATGGAAATCACATACCATTAGTTTTAAGAGAAATTGATTTAGATGAATTAGAATATATGGATTATGAGAAAATTTTTAAAGATGCATCTCCATGGTTCATTGATAGTGACCAAATAGCAAAATGAGTTAAAGATAAATTATTATATACACTTGATAGTCATGGAAATTATCATAAAGTTAATTATGCATTAAAATATGTTGATAGAGATGGGAATGAAGCGTTAGCAAGCCCTACAAATATTTTTGTTAAAAATAGTGACGGAGAATATGCTTCTGTTGATTGGAAATCTAAGAAAAAATTCAAGATGCCATTTTATAAAAATATTGAGGGAATTGAAATAATAGCTACTGGTCGTAGATTATATACTATTGATATAGATGGAAATCCTGTTGCACTTGATGAAAATAATCAATTCAAAAATAGTAAAGGGGTATTAGTAACACCATCAGAAGACAAATTGTATATTAAAAATAGATTAAATAAATTAGTTAAAGTTTTCTTTAAAGATGTAGATTTTATTGAATATAAAAATGCAGAAAAAATTGAAGAAAAAGAACTATTACTTTTTACAGATGATGATAAATTAAATGAAAAAGAAATATTTAGAGATAAAAGTGAAAAAAATAAATTTGAAGATGTTTTTGATGTGCCAATTGGATATGGTGGGGGGTCTAACTATCTAATAAACCCAGATATTATAAATCAACAAACTAGGGCAATCAATGATATAATTTCTAATATATCTACGCAAAAAAGAGAAGATGTTAGATATGTTCCTGTTAATTCATCAATAGTTCCAGAAAGTAGAACAGTAGAATCACACTTTCCTTTTCAAGCTCAGGAAGTAATTCAACCCCAACCAGTATATCAACCCCAACCAATAATCCAACCCCAACAAGTATATCAACCCCAACAAGTATATCAACCCCAACCAATAATCCAACCCCAACAAGTATATCAACCCCAACAAGTATATCAACCCCAACAAGTAATTCAACCTCAACCAACAGTTGAACAATCTATTAGTGAACCATTAAGTAAATCAAGTTTTGGTGAAGGTATTAATAATCAAGTCAATAGTGTTTATTCACAAGAACCGTTTATACAAAAATACAATCCTGATTATCAACCACCACATTCAAACCAACCGCAATCATTATATCAAAATATTGAAAATAATATTGACTGGCCAAAAGATTTAGAATTTGATTCAAAAGGAATTATTAATGCAATAAATTCTCTAGCAGACAGTAAAAAACAAACTAGTCAAACTGAAACTTTTGAAAATATCTCAGATAATAGTAATGAAGAAATTGTAATAACTAAAAATGTTACAAAAAAACGACCAGAAATTGAAGAAATTATTGATGATGGTAATTATAGAGAATCATATGAAGAAGATTTAAGTGTTAGCCAAGAAAACGATGATCTAAATAATTTTGATATTATTAATTCTACAAAAAACAAATATAAAAATAACAAATCTGCTATTAGAAATCAAAGTGCTATTTTTCCACAAAGTCAAGATGACACTGAGTTAGGTCTATATTTGGCGAGTGATGGTTATAAAAAATCTATTGATGGAGTTAGAAGAGCGGGCAAAAAAAGAAAATCTATTATAGAATTGTATAATGATACTGCATTAGCTAATGAATCAAATGAAGAACAGTCATTAATTAATAAAATAAATAGTAATATAGATGATAACGCTAATAATCAGAAATATATTGATTTTAATACTGAAATGAAAAATCCTAATGGAGAAAAAGATTTAGGAAATTTAGATGACATTAACAAAAATATAAATAGATCTATAGGTGATGATTTAGAGAATGAAAATTATACTCTAAAAGATTCTTCATCAATTTTTAGTATACAAGATGAACAAGTTGATAATATTTCTCAAAAAGATTTAAACAATCATTTAAATGACTCTGATTTTACAAAATTTGGAGACAAAACTATTAATGACGAAGAAAAATTACAGAGTCTTTATTCAAACAATGAAAATGGTGAATATCAAACACCCATCATAGATGAAGGTGATGGTTTTTCTAAATTCAATAACAATGAAAATGATTTACAAGAAATCAAGGATAAAAAATCAATTTTTAATAATGATCTATCTAATGATTTATCAAATCAATCATATGAAAATAAAGAAAAAGACAACAATCAGTTCCAGGAAAATAATATTAAAGAAGAACTAACTACAGATATAAGTGATGATGAAAATTTATATTCTGAGTTGACAGAAAACCAAGTGGATGTTAATAAAAATACATCTAGCGAGGATAATTATATTGATGATGTTTTCGAACAAAAAGAATTTTCATCTGAATCTAGAAATGATGATGAATATATCATGCCTTCTCTTTTAGAAAAAGAAGACCAAAATGAATTGCTTGATAATATTGAGACATCAAAAATAGGGGATAGTATAAATTCATCAAGTTTTATTGAAGATAGTGCAATTAATCAAACAAACTCATTACCATCAATAGAAGAAAATGTTGATAGTAAAAATATTGATGATGTATTTACTGACATAGATCAAAAATCTAATTTAGAAGTTGGATCTGAAACTATGAACTTAACAATGGTTAAAGAAAGTATTTTGGAAGGAAAATTAGTATCTGAATACAAAAATTTAATAAAAAATATAGATTCAAATGTTTTAAAAATAAATGATCTTAAAGATAAAGCTAAAGATACATCATTATCTAAAAACGAACGTAAGCAAATTTATAACAATATAAAAAAATTAGAAAATGATAACAAGGAACTAATAAAATCTAAAAAATTATTAAGAAAAACTGCAAATAAAGAAAATATAGACTTAGAGTATTTAATTTCTAATAATAGTTTATATAAAGAAAATATTAATGAAGATATAAACCTACAAGTTAACTCAGATGATTTTATTAATTATGATAGAAATAATTTTAATAAATTTGATAACAATGAGCAAGCACATATTTTAAATAAAGATATATTGTCAGAGGATGATATTGTGGCAAATAAAATCACTCAAACAAAAATAGATCTTTCTGAAATAGACAAGAAAATTAATGATAATCAAACTGATTTAAATGAAATTAGAGAAAGATTAACCAATACAGAATTGAGTTTAGATGAAAGAGAAAGTTTATTATTACAAGTTGATGAAATTGTTGTAGAAATTAAAAAACTTGAAAAAGAAAAAGTTAATTTAGTAAATAATACCTTGCAAAGTAAAGATCGAAATTTAGGTTTAGGTGATATATTAAATACCAATGATACAGAATTAATTAAGGATGTTCCATCCTTAAATGTAACTGAAAATATACCAACTCAAAATCAAATTACATCTCCAAAAATAGACACATTAAAAAAACAAATTATTCCTATTGAAGAAAAACAAAATTCACTAAGAGAACTAAATGATAATTTAGAAACCAAAGAAAATGAAGTAAACAAATTAAAAGATCAATTAAAAAACAAAGATCTTGATAAAAAAGAAAAAAAACAAATTCAATCTCAATTAGACCAAGAAAATAAAAATATTTCACAAATTGAAAAACAAATTGGTAGCACAGAAAAACAAATTAACAGTGCTATAAAAGACAATACTAGTGTAATAGATAAAATTAAAAAAGAAACTAGAAAAATAAACCCTGATGCTGAAGTTAAATTTGTCAATGATGAGGTTGTTGTTCATGATAAAAATAATTTATCAACACAATTTGAACAAACAAAACCAACAGAACCAACAAATATTATCGACAACATTCCATTATCAACCAACGATAGAGTCGATGGTCTATTTAATGATACACAATTTACTCAACAAAAAGAAAATGATGAAATAGTTTTTGAAACCCCAACTGAAAATATACCAACTGAAAATCAAATTACATCTCCAAAAATAGATACATTAAAAAAACAAATTATTCCTATTGAAGAAAAACAAAATTCACTAAGAGAACTAAATGATAATTTAGAAACCAAAGAGAATGAAGTAAACAAATTAAAAGATCAATTAAAAAACAAAGATCTTGATAAAAAAGAAAGAAAACAAATTCAATCTCAATTAGACCAAGAAAATAAAAATATTTCACAAATTGAAAAACAAATTGGTAGCACAGAAAAACAAATTAACAGTGCTATAAAAGACAATACTAGTGTAATAGATAAAATTAAAAAAGAAACTAGAAAAATAAACCCTGATGCTGAAGTTAAATTTGTCAATGATGAGGTTGTTGTTCATGATAAAAATCAAACAATAGAAGAATCAGTACAAATTGATTCTCTTTTAGATGTTTCTCAAAAGAATGTAATAACACCCAATGATGTTAATTTTTCATCCGATAATATCAATTCAGAAAAATCATTAACTAATGAAGGTATTTTAGATGCCATTAATGTTAACTCAATTGAACAACAAGTAGTTTCACCCGATATTGAATCAAAAGGTATTGAAAATGATGAAAATAAAAATGAGTTAGATAAATTAATTCCAGAAATTACAATTAAAAATAAAAAGATTTCTGATTTGAATAATATATTAGAAAACGAAGATATAAATGAGTCTGAGAGAAATCAAATTCAGGCGCAAATTGAAGAAACTAAAAGTGAAGTATCGTTAATTCAAGATAAAATCAATAAAAATAAAAGCCAAATTAATAATGAAGAAAATATTTCTAATTTTACAGAAGATAAAATTAAAAATGAAACTATAAAAATAAACCAGGATACTGAAACTAAATTTGTCAATGATGAGGTTGTTGTTCATGATAAAAATAATTTATCAACACAATTTGAACAAACAGAAGCCACAGAAACTACAAATATTATCGAAAACATTCCATTATCAACCAACGATAGACTCGATGGTCTATTTAATGATACACTGAGTGCTCAAGATCAGAATGAAGAGTTATTAAATAGAGTCAGAAATATTTCTACTGAACAAGAAATATCTTCACTACCCATAGATACATTAAAAAAACAAATTATCCCAGTGCAAGAAAATATAATTAATTTGGAAAAAATGAATTCAAATATGAGAAATACAAATAACAAAATTTCTGATTTAAATAATATATTAGAAAATGAGGATATAAACGAATCTGAAAAAAATCAAATTCAAAATCAAATTGAAGAAGCAAAAAATGA